>JADYYL010000498.1 GCA_020853655.1 Deltaproteobacteria bacterium | reverse complement strand
TTCGCGTGCCCCGGCTCTTCATCTCGCTCTTCCTCTGGCCCCTCGTGATCGGCCTCGGCATCGTCGTTGTGCAAACCGTTCTCTCAGGCGGAATGCTCAAGGTGTATCACGAGGACTCAGAGAAGTTTCGGAAGCGCATCGAGCGAGAGACCGAGCGTGTCACTCTCCGAAAGTGGGTACACGATACGGACCAACCCCTTCCTCCGCCCGTCGTCTGCGTGTGGGGCGGACCGCAGGGAGACGAACGGCCGCTTTCGCCACATTGCGACTTAGACCCACGAGACCTTGTCCTTCGCTTGCCGGAGAGTTCCGCGGGATTCGATCCAAGTAAGTATGTGGAATCATTTTCTGGCGCGACTCGCCGAATACATATCTGCCGTGAATGCCGCAGCTCGATCGAAGTTGATCTACGAGGGAACGAGCCGGTCACCAATGTCTACGGCCTTCAAGGTATGGGGGTGTCGTTCCTGTCCGACTCGGAGCGTTTCACGGGAATAAGCGCACATCTGATCAGGGCCATCGAAGCCGAAGAGGCTTTGGGCGATCTGCAAGGAGACATTCTCCTCCGCCCTCCCGGATTGGACGGTGCGATCAACGTCACCGACTCGAAGAGCTCGATGATCCTCATCATCAACGTGGCGGCGATCGTCATTATCGCTGCGTGGCTTGCGCTGAAAGCGCATCGGCGGGTGTTGGACTACTTCATCAAAAACGAGGCTTTGTTGCCCCTCGTCGCCGCATGCGGGAAAGAGACGATGTATCGGGCATTGTGGATATTGTCGCTGACACGAGTGACGCTGTTTCTTCTCTCGGCGGTTCTCCCGATGTATCTGATTTTTGCGTTCGCGGGGGAACTCTCCGCCAACGAACTCTTTAACATCGAGCGTTCTTACTTCCTTTTGTGGATGGGCTGCCTGATCTTCGGGCTGAGCGGCGTGACGATTCTTGTCTCCGTCGCCGATCTCAAGCAGCGCTATGCCACCAACAGTCTTCTCTATCGTGCCGGCCCCTTCACGGCCTGGGGCATCGGGAGTCTGGTTTGGCTTGCGACTTTATTCTTCGCCGGTGAGCTGTCGAGTATTGTTCAAGCGGGCGTCACTGCGATTCCAATTTTGGGGCTCAGTGCCGTCATCCTCGCGCCGATCATTCCCGTCAAGCCTGCGCTGCTTGGCGCGCACACGCTCTTTTCGATCCTCCTCACTCTCATCGTGATGTCACGAAACACCAATTGGTTTGCCGCCCACTTGGAGGAGATGTGATTCAAGATCGGTCGGAACAACACGGCATCGAGCTACATGCTCGTGATCTGGAAGTTGCCTATGGCAACTTCGTAGCGCTTCGGATTCCAGCGCTCGAGTTGCGCGGTCGCGTCGTTGCCATCATCGGGCACAACGGCTCCGGGAAATCGACCTTCATCAAGACCGCGTTGCAGCTGCTGCAGCCTCGAAAGGGTGACCTTCGGATGCTGTGGCACGAGTCCGACGGTTCCTCGGAGAGGCTTGTGCCGGAACGGCACATGGCGTTCTCCCCTGAGAATGGGGCGGTGTTCGCAGATATCTCCATTCGGAGTTACATCGAGCTGTGGTGTCGAATTAAGCATGGCGATCCGAACTACTATCTTCGTGGTGGCGCTGAGTTTATCGAGCGTCTGCGCGTCGGGCCGCTTTTGTCACGACTCGGACGCGAACTCTCCAAGGGGCAGCGGCGACGAGTGCAGATCGCAGTAGGATTCATTACGCGTCCCCGCGTTTTCCTCTTTGACGAGCCGTTTGATGGACTGGACGTGCAACAAGCGAGCGATCTCGCCGAAGTGATGTACGACGCGGCGAAAGAGATGGCCCTCTTCGTATCGTCGCACCGAATGGATGTGGTCGAGCGACTTGCCGACCGAATAATCGTGTTGAAGCACGGCGAGGTGCTTACCGCTGGACCTCTTGACGACGTGTGTGGCGATCTCTCTGAGAAGAGCGTCCATGTGACTCTCGATGATATGACGCGAGGAAAAGCTGGAGACCTCGTGCAGGAGTTGCGCAAGAAATACTCCGCGTGTCTCGCGCATCATATCGGCTCGCAGATCGTGGTCACCGGGCGCGAGGTCTCGGCCGTCGCATTGGAAGGATGGCTAGGAGGCCAGGGGATACGAGCGGTCAAGGTCGAGACCGTGAAACCAACGTTGATCGATGCGATGAACTATCATCTCAAGCACTACAGTGCTTCGCTGGACCGAGCGGCGAACGACTTTTAGCAATGCTCTCGCAAAGCGTCCGAGCTTTCCTCTCTTGTCGCGGAAGGCGTGGTGCGGCTGGACGAAGAGAGACCTGCCCATCGCCCTGCTCGAGTCTCCCCAATGTCGATGGGCGAGGTCGCGATTCCCGATGCGCCCATGGCTGAAATCTCCGTCCCAACGCGTCCCCTGTTAGCGTGATCTTCGGCAGGGTGTGCCCCTGTCATCCATTACATTCGATTACAACGCCGATCGGGCCTCCAAGACACCGGCCTCCTCGGTGTGCGCCTCATCGCCGATCTGAGTTTTTACATCCCGAAGATTCACGAAGCTTGACTCTGCGGAGCGCGGAGCGCTTATACTGAGTTTTGCCTTCCTTCTTTCCGAAGTCTATCCGAGCAGAATTGTTTCCTGTAGTTCCCTGCCACACTCTGGCTGGGAAATGCAGCGGGCTGCATTTTTGGTTATGAAAGGATTTTTTCGCTTTTTTTCTGTTTTGTATTTCTAGAGTTTCTAAAGTGTTGTGCGCCTATCTAGGCGCTCGGCAAATTCATCCGAGCATCGAAGGTCGATTGGAGCGTGTGGTCACCGCCGCGGTGTTGTTTTGCGCCGGTGACATGAGCGCGAGTTTGGTTCGCCAAGTTCGTGTCCACCACCACGCAGTCTCCTTGAGGAGTTGATCCTGAAGGAGACTGCGTCGCGGGTCATGAGTTGAAAAACACACACGCTGAAAACCCCCTTCCCCAAGAGGGGGGCCCAATACCAGGGGTGTTCCCCGGGCCCAAGGCCCGGACCAGACACCTCTCTGATTGCTCTGAGGAATATCAGTGAAACTTCTGAGTGCGAACGTTTGCAGTTGGGCTGAAGAGTTCAACTCGGACGATCGTTCTGGAGACGCCGCTAACCCCCTAGCTGCGACGTCATGATGTGAGACCCCCCACATCTTTGTTTCACTGGAGTCGACAAGGCGTTTGCGCCACTTTGGTTCAACGGTCTGCGACGGTGATGTCGAACACT
>JADYYL010000497.1 GCA_020853655.1 Deltaproteobacteria bacterium | reverse complement strand
TGTCGGCCTTCCGAAATCCGACCGCGCGACCGAATCTCTGCTTGTGCAGAACTCCGTGTTTCACGAGGTGCCTGCGGGCGTCGTCGGAAATACCGAGAGCGTTCGCGGCGTATCTCGCCGTGACATACTCTCCAGTCTTTCCGCTCTTACTGGTGTTCAAACGATAGCCGACCTTCAGCTCTTTGATCCTTGCCTGAGCGCTCTGGTCGGGCATCGAGTAGAACATCTTCTCGCCAATCGTTTTGGTGGGAATCAACCCTGCCTCGCGAATCGTTCGGAACGTCGGCGTGGTAAGACCGAGCCGAGCTTCCATCCTCTCAGCGGTGCGAAGGTTGCGGTCCTCCTTCTTTGGCGTGCCCTTTTCGATTGCTCGGGCGCGGGCTCGAAACTGCACAGTCTCGAGTACCTCGTCGGTCTGTTTCGGAATGAAGATCCGTTCGCCGACACGTTTGACGACGACGATGTTCTCCCGAATGAGCAATCCGATCTGCGCTTGGCTGAGCCCATGCTCTCGCCGAAACGCGAGGACGGTCTGCATGTTGGTGTCGTTGGAAAGCGTTTCGATCTCCGTCTGGATCTCTGCTTTCGCGCGCTTCCAGGCTTCGATCTGTTCGATCTCCTGCTTCGTCGGTCGGTCGTAGACCTTCCGCCGAAACGACTTCGTCTCCCGAATCAACCCCAGTTCGATGAGTGCGGGCAGATCTCCACGTTGAACGCCGAGCGTCTCGCAGAGCTTGTTCGTGTCGAGCAGTTTCGAAGGCGCCTCGCCACGAATGACGCTGAGCTCCGTTCGGAAGGCTTTCGCCGCCGCCCGAGCTTCCTCGGTCGGCGTTGAAAGAAACGCATGGCAGTCGAGCGTCTTCCTCTGCAGAACGTTCCTCTCCACGAGGGCGTCCTCTTGAGACGTCGTGATCCCGAGGGACTTGCGGACCTTCGCCGCAATACGCCACCCTTTTACACGACCGCTCAAGTAGGAGTTCGCCTCTGCCATGTCCTTCGCAAGATCCTCGGCCTTTTTTGGGAAAGGTCCGACGTAAAGCCTGTGCTCGATGCGTTTCGTCTCGATCGCGAACTCTGCGATGAGCCGCTCGAGTTGGAATCGGCCGAGCTTGTAGCGGCGGAGAACTTTCGCCCCCGACAAGAATCCGTCGATCTCCTTCCCAGCGTGCGCCCGTCGCCGCGTCGCGAATCGCTTCGCGAGCGCCTTCGTGGCGGCCAACTCGGGGCAATGCGCGCGACGCACGGTGACGTGTGGGAGGCCGTACTTCACGATGAAGCCGTGGACCTGATCCTCGTCGACCCGGAGGACCTTGGCCGCCGCCGCAACGGAGAGGAATCCCTCCGGCACCGAACGATCGAACCGTCGGGCGAGTTTGGTCTGCGCAAACTGCTCCACCTGCTCGGCAGAGAAGATTGTCGCAAGGCCGTGTCGCGCGATGATCTCGAGATAGCCGGGGTTGACGACCTCGTCCATCAAGGTGCGGCCGGAGATGCCCAGTCGTTCGCAGACCTGCGCCCGCGACATCTGCCCCGGTTTGAGAACGAGCTGCGGCGGTGTGCGTTTCTGTCGAGTGTTCAGGTATCGCTCGACATCTGCGACCCGGACGACACGCCGAGGGCCAAAGGAGTGCCCCCTCAACTTGCCGTCCGACATGAGGTCGCAGACTCGGTACTTCGTTACTCCGAGCCTCGTGGCGGCCTCTTCCGCGGTGATGTGGTGGGGTGGCGGAACCCCGCTCTGGGCCTTGACCCAAGGGTGGTTACGCCACTTCTCGACGTCCTTCACGGGAATCTGGGCGATACGGTCGCTTCGAGGCACTTCGTAGCCGATCTCCGTAAGAAACGTTCCGAGTAAGTGATTCGAGAGCGACAGTTCGTTCGCCGCGCGGGTAAAGGTGAAGTGCGACATGGTGAACCTCCACAGGCGCAAGCGCCTGAACCTATATCTCTGGTCTCCGATGCGATTGTGAGAGAGCCTTTGGTGCGGATTGATCCCGCGAGAAAACCTGTTCGAGACGTATCGCCGTTCTGAGGGAAGGGAGTTCCGTCTGGAACCGGCCAATTGTTGTTGAACCGTGCCGATGGGTCAAGGTCCCGGGGCATCGGAAGAGGCCTGACCTGCCCCTTCGCCGTTCTTCTCCGTAACTCCGAGCCTTTGCTGAAGATCGTCAACACCGAGCGTTTTGAAGCTGCCGCCGACGCTGTTCAATTTCGTGTGGCATGTGGACGACAGAAGCTCTAGCTTGTACTGCGCGTCCAGCGATCGAAGCATTCTGCGTCGGGTGACGGAGAAGGGAATGGCAGAGTCATCCGCCATTCGTCCGGGCTGAGGCCGTGCGAACGATGATTCGCGTTCGAATAAGGAAAGGAACAATGACTCGAGTAACTGCTTGCATCGCCCTCATGCTTCTTTGCGTTGCCGCACCTCACAGCAGCATTGCGCAAGGACCCTCGAGCATCGATCAGATGTTCGAGCAAGAGCTCAACCAAGTTCTCGGGAAAGAGATCTCGATCGAGGACGAAACACGGCGGACGAAAACGGTCGAAGAGCTTCTCAGCTATCTCGCCTCGCCGGATGAGCTCGTGCGCTACGAGGCCGAGCAGCTCCTCAAGAAGCTTGCGAGATCTCAAGATCTCTCACGGCTCCTTCGCGCGCTTTCCGACAACTCCCCGCGTCCAGAGTCCCAAGTCGCGATTGTGAACGCAATCGGAGCACTTGGAGATTCCATCGCGCTGACGTCGCTCAAGCGGGAGTACAGCTACGGCAAGAAAGAGGTTCAGCTCGCTATCCTCAATGCACTCGGGAATATCAAAGATGACACGATCGTGTCGTTCTTATCTGAGGCGCTTCAAAACTCGAAAGATGACGATCTCGAGCAAGCCGCGATCCGATCGCTGACAAAGATCGGCGACGAACGCGCCAAGTATACGCTGGAGTCGAGCTTTTCTTCGATGACGGCCGGTCCGACCAAGATTACAGCGCAATGGGCACTGGATGGATTGAAAGGGAAGCGGGATCTCGCTCGCACCGATCGTGATTTCTTCCAGGGGAAACCTCAGGTCCTCTTCTATAAGGGGATGCAGTATCACTACTTTCGACCGACAACGTTACAACGCGACGAGCGGAATCCGTGGTTAATCGCTTGTATCCACGGAGAGGATCTTCGCCCCGACGAGACGTTCCAAACCTGTCTCGGCCTCGCGAAGCAGTATCGCGTTGCCCTCGTCACTCCCTTTTTCGATCCGATGACGTTCCCGGAGTACGAGAATCTCAATATTCACGGCGAGCGCGCCGACAAAAGGTTCTTCGAGCTGGTCGATTTCCTCGCCGCTGAGAACGGCATTACCGCGCGCGAGATTTACTTTTTCGGTCACGGAAAGGGTGGGGAGTTTGTTGAGCGGTTGACGCTCGCCTATCCGGAGCGTATCGCCCGATCGGCATTCTATACGGCGAAGTATATGAACCTTGATCCCGAGGTCTATTATCCATTTGGATTGAAGACCGCGCCGATCGCGAAAGATCTCAGGTTCGACTTGAATCGGATTATAAAAACCGACTTCGCCATCCTGGTCGATCCGAAAGTCGCTGCGGGAAAGTCATACAAAACCTTTTATGCGCAGACGCTTGATTTTGCGGAGAGCAATGAGATGTCGAGTCGCGTCCGTCCGAGGATCCTCTCCTCGTCGACAATGACCTTGCAGAAGTTGTGGGATGAGGCGGCGAAGTATCTATTCTCGACGTGTTCCTAGCGAGGGAGCGAAGAGCCTAGAGCGGAACTCTCGCTCGCATTCACTTCCCCTCGAGAGCAACGCCCCTTCGCTCCGATGTGAGATCCTTCGACCGCGGGATCCGACATCCGGAAAGTCACGCTCCTGCTAAAGGAATGTGACCTCATTCTTGATCGCGAATCGAATCAACTCGGAGTTCGTGCGAATCCCAAGCTTTCTCACAATTCGCGCACGGTGGGTCTCGACCGTCCTCGGAGAGATGAACAGCTTCCTGGCGATCGCGGCGTTCTGCATTCCGCCTGCGAGTAAGTGAAAAATCTCCCGCTCTCTCGGGCTTAATGCTTCCAGGGGATCGACACCGCCCCCTTGTTGCATCGTCTTTACATCCCGTTGGGGCAACAACGAGCGAATGTCGTGAGAGAAGTACTGCTCTCCG
>JADYYL010000496.1 GCA_020853655.1 Deltaproteobacteria bacterium | reverse complement strand
TTGAGCGCGCTCCAGCTCGTCGCTGGCTCCACGGTGGCGAGCGCGGAAACACTCGAGGGGGTCGAGGCAGAAGGGGTTGCTTTGGTGCGGCGCGAGTTTCCTGATGATGCAGGAGCTATGGAGATTGCGAACCGTTACGACGAAGAGAGCGACGGCTCGTTGAAACGGATCTCGTTTTCTGCGCTTGCCATCTACGTCGAGCTCACGCTGGGTCCGAAGTTTGGTCCGTCGTCACCAAAGCATCGCGCGATCATCGAGATGCAGCGCTTGAGTGAAAAGCACTCCGCGCTGCAGAAGTGAATCGCCATCTTTGGGTTACTCTGCCAAGAGCGCGTCGATGTCGAGTGCGACTGTCGTCATCGCGAGCTTTCCATCCGGTGTCCGCGGCCAAAGAGTTTCAGGGCGATCCGAATATAACTCGATGCCGTTTCCGTCGGGGTCACGGAGATAGAGCGCTTCGCTGACGCCGTGGTCGCTCGCGCCCTCTAGAGTAATTCCATTCGCGAGGAGACGCCTGAGTGCGTCCGCCAGAGCTTGTCGAGTCGGATAAAGAATCGCCACATGATAGAGGCCCGTCGTCCGCGGTCCGGGCGGGTTGCCCCCTCGACTTTCCCACGTATTCAGGCCGATGTGATGGTGATAGCCCCCCGCGGAAACGAATGCGGCCTCAGCTCCGTATCGTTGTGTCAGTTCGAAGCCGAGCACACCGCAATAAAAATCGAGAGCTCGACTCAGATCTGCGACTTTCAAGTGCACGTGGCCGATTCGAACGCCTGGGTCTATTGGAGGTGCGGTCTTCGTATCTTCCATAGCCTCGGTTCGCTCTTGTGATGAAACTCGAAGGGTATCAACTCGTATCGGCGCAAAAATGTTGCACAACACGCCCTCGCTGGGCTTTTCACAAACCTATTCGGAAGCCGGTGAACCTCCCGAGTGGTAGCTTAGCCCTTCGACGACATTGATCGCCGCAGGGATCTGAATGTCGTGCTCGGGTGTAATGGTATACGGGCCGAGCAACCCCGCAACATTGGTTGCGGACTGGAGCGCCAGATTTGGATCCGCGGAACGGATTGCGGGAATCATCAACATGACGGCGTCATAGGCCATCCACGTCTCCATCAGTGGCTGTTCGTTAAATGTGCGGATGTATTCTTCTCGAAGAATCCGCGTGCGCGAGTCATCGACTCCGACAAACCAGCTTCCTTCAAACGCACCTTGCGCGGTTTCGATCTCGCTCGGTGTGTAAATATTGAGTGAACCGAAGAAATCGCCTTTCCACCCTTGTGATCGGAGCTGCCGCGCCACAACAGCGAGAGCTGGGGAGACGCTCAGCACGAGAACTGCGTCCGGTCGGGCGCTGCGAAGACGAGCTACGGATTGTCGAATCTCCGGATCTCCGGGATTGATCTCTTCGTTCGCGACGATTTCGATATTTGCGGCCAGCGGGAGGAACGCATCGCGGACTGATGTCATCGCTTCAATCAGCGTCGTGAAGACGGCCACGCGTTTATACCCTCGGCGTGTCACCTCGCTTGCTAAGGATGCTCCTTGCGCTCGTGCCGGGACCATGAGCCGGTAAACGAATGGCGTTCCGACTGCCAACTTATCCGACATGGCGAGTCCAATAATCGGGATCCGCCGCTTACTCGCGACCGGTGAAATGGCTAGTGACTGTCCCGAGCCGAACACGATGACACCAGACACGTTGTGTTGATCGGCGAGCTTCGTGAAGGATGGGACCGCATTCTTCACCATGAAGCCGTCGTCCTCCAGAATGAGTTCGGGGGCAGAGGCTCCAGAATGAGCGAGCGCCATTTGTGCGCCGCGATAAACAGCCGTCGCTTGGGACGCGAGAGGACTCGTAACGCCCGCGACCATGCCGATCTTCAACCGCGGTTCGTCGGCGCTTGCGTTCGCCGTCAGGGCGAAGAGCGCAAGAGCAGGCCCACACCAAGAACCGAGACAAAAGGCAAGACGTAGGAAGCGGGCGCGGCGGAATACGGACCCACCGAGGAGCGAGGAAATGGTGTGCGTGAAGGTCTGATGCGAGAGCATTGAACATTCCCTCGTGGCGTTCATTACTCTCGCACATATCAGGAGAGCGTTTGCCGGACGCGATCAATCGCCTCCGCATGTATAAAACGATTCCGGGTGGACTCGTTTTATAGCAAAAAGCGAGATCGGCGCCCAGCCGCTCACTCTGGCGTTATCAACGAATGATCTCGGAGTCGGGAATGGGTGCGCGACGCTGCTAGTGAGGCGAGACGGTGCTGAGACGCCCAGCAGAGCTATGCTCGTCCTCTCTCAAGTTTTCGGCCCAGCGATGGAGAATGAGCTCGAACTGCTGAGACCGGATTGGTTTCGCAATGTAATCGTTCATGCCGACCTCAAGGCAGCGCTCTCGGTCTCCATCGAGCGCATTCGCGGTCATGGCCAGAATGATGGTGGGCTTGAGGCCCATTTCAATCTCGCGAAGTCGTATCTCTTGAGTCGCTTCATAGCCGCTCATGATCGGCATTTGGCAGTCCATCAGGATGATATCGAATTGCTCGCCGGTCACGATGCGTTGCACGGCCTCCTCACCGTTCTCGACCATGATCGGCGTGATGCCGACACGCGAGAGGAGCTTCGCCACGACCTTTTGATTGATCGGATTGTCTTCCGCGACGAGCACGCGAAGATTGGTGAGAGACGATCGTTGCGGCTCGGAAGTCGTTTGCTCTAACACCGGCTTCGAAATGCGTTCCACCGGAATCAAGAGGGCGAACGTCGCGCCTTGCTTCGGCACGCTCTTGACGCTCAGCTCTCCGTCGAGGAGTTCGGTGAGTCGTTTGCAGATGGACAATCCAAGCCCGGTTCCGCCAAAGTTCCTTGTTGTCGAAGAGTCTGCTTGCGTGAATGCTTCGAAGATCAACGCTTGCTTTTCGAGGGGATTACCTGGTCCAGTATCGGAGACCTCGACGCGCAGTTGTTCATCGCCTTGTTCTGTTCGCATGAGCGCTCCGAACACGGCGATGCGCCCATGTCGGGGTGTGAATTTGAGAGCGTTGCCGATGAGGTTGGTCAAAATCTGGCGAACGCGAACTTCGTCGAGTAATACGTAGCAGTCGTCTCGATTCTCTAGCTCGACGCTAAAGTCAAGGCTCTTCTCATTCGCTTTGACGCGGAACATGCGTTCGATATCGCCGAAGAAACTGCGAAGATTGATCGACGCTCTCGATATCTCGAGTTTGCTTGCGTCAAGCTTTGAAAGGTCGAGAACATTGTTCACCGTATCGACCAGGTGATTTGCCGACGACGCGATGATCGACAGTTGCTCTTGCACGTTCGGCGGGAGCGAGTCGCTTATGGCAAGGTCCGCCATGGCCACGATGGCGTTCAGTGGAGTTCGAATTTCGTGGCTCATGTTCGCGAGGAACTCAGCCTTTGCTCTCGCGCCGGCCTCCGCTTGCATGCGTGCCTGCGCCAGCTCCGCCTCCACACGACGCTGCTCTGTGATATCGATATTGACCCCGATCACCCGGATGGCTTCCCCGGTGACTTCGCGGATCACGCGGGAGTCTGCGCGAACGATTCTGGAGGAGCCATCGGAGCGACAAATCTGGAAGTCGCTGTCGAAACGGCTCTTGGAATTCACGGCTTCCATGAACTCCGCGATCGTCCTCTCGCGGGTCTCGGGGTGGAGGCAACTCGACCACGTCTCGTATGTCTCGGGCGAAATCTTCGGCGGGAGGCCGAAGATTTCATACTGTTCCTGACTCCAGTACAGAGTATTTGTTCGAATGTCCCAGTCGAAAACGCCAATTTTTGCGGCGCGGGTCGCTAGCTCCATTCGTTCGTCTCTCAGACGACACGTCCGGCGAGAAGACCAGTTGAGACACCAATATCCTAATGCGCCCAGAAGGGCGCCGGTGGCGAATGTGAGAGCGTAGTACACGAAGTAGCGTTCCCGTCGGTTTCTATCGGAATCAGAATGGCGCAATCCAGTATCGAGCCAGACCCTTCAGAAAAATCGGCCGAATCTCGAAACTAGTTGAGCGGAGTCAGAATGCTCGAATTCGATGAGCAAGTTTCAGAGTTAGATTCCTGACAATTCTTGTCCTCTGTTACTTTCGCGAGAGATCTGTGGTCATCTAGGCTCTACGTCGGTATAGGTTGTGAGTTTCTGGGCGGTTAGCCAGAGCGGATTGACCGACGTGCTGTGTGGCAGTCGCCTCAGGGTTCGCTTCATTATGCGCATTGGATACTGGAAAGGAAGTGGGGAGGT
>JADYYL010000495.1 GCA_020853655.1 Deltaproteobacteria bacterium | reverse complement strand
CGCGCCGCGGTCGGACAGACAGTTGCCGTGAAGAGCGTCATCGCGGTGATCGACACCGAAGCGGCCGCGGGTGCGGTCGCTCCGAAGGCCGAAGCTGCGGCGCCAGCGCCCGTTGCTTCAGCTCCCCAACCGGCCGCAGCGGCTCCGGCGTCTGCAGCAACGCCCGTGGCGACGCCCCCCGTGGCCGCGGCTCCGCTGAAGAGCGCTCCCACGAAGAAGACATCGTTGAAGTCTCCACTCGCAGACGAAATCTCCGAGAACGGCGTCGGCCTTGCGGAGATCTCCAGGAGTGTCCCTGCACAAGTGGGCGACCGGTTCTACTCACCGCTCGTTCGAAATCTTGCTGCGCGCGAAGGTCTTTCTCCGAACGAGCTCGCGACAATCCCCGGCTCGGGCGCGCATGGTCGACTCACGAAAGAAGATGTCATCACGTATCTTCAATTTCGCAGCTCCACCCCATCGCCCGTCCCCCCGGCGGCAGCAGGGTCCGCAAAACAAAAGGAACCTGCGGCTCCGAAGCTCGACTACAACTCGGAAGGAATTCGCGTCGAGCCGATGGACAACATGCGCAAGCGCATTGCCGAACACATGGTTCGGTCGAAGGCGACAAGCCCACACGTCTACACGGTTGCCGAAGTCGATCTCTCTCGAGTAGCCCGATGGCGTGAAGTGAATCAGAAGGCGTTCTTAGGACGAGAAGGTTTCAAGCTCAGCTTCACACCGTTCTTCCTCGAAGCCGCCGTGCGGGCCCTCGTTCAGTATCCCCACGTGAACGGGTCTGTAGAGGGCGAGACGCACATCCTGAAGAAGCAGGTAAACCTGGGCTGCGCGGTTGCGCTTGGCAACGGGGGCACCGGCGGGTTGATCGTGCCGGTGATCAAAGGCGCCGATCAACTCACGCTCGTTGGGATCGCTCGACAGCTCAACGAACTTGCGGGGAAGGCGCGCACGAAGAAGCTCGTCCCTGACGAGATCTCCGGTGGCACGTTTACCGTGACGAACCCCGGCGTGTTTGGCAGCATTCTCGGATATCCGATCATCAATCAACCGCAGCTTGCGATCATGGGCGTTGGCGCGATCAAGAAGCGCGCGGTTGTCGTTGACGACATGATCGCGATTCGAGAGATGGTCTACCTCACCCTGAGCTACGATCATCGAGTCATCGACGGTTCGCTCGGCGGTCAGTTTCTCAACTACATCGCGAAGTATCTCGAGAATTGGGACTCAGAACGACCGCTCGCATAAGCGAGGGAGCACGAATGCCGTTCGTTCACCGAATCGACAACATCCGCTTCGGCGAGTTTGATCTCGGCGGCGTGCTCTACCACGCGAACTACTTCCACCTCTACGAAGAGGCTCGAGAGGCGTTCCTTCGCAGCATCGGACACCCCTACTCGAAGATCATGGACGATAGAGCGCATCTCGCGATCGCCGAAGCCCATCAGGAGTTCCTCCGACCCGTGCGTTTCGGAACAGGTTTCTCGATATCGCTGTCAACGGCGGAGCTGAAACGCTCGTCGTTTCGCTTCGTCTACGAATTCTCGACGGCGGATCAACCTCTGCACCGCGCGTGGACGCGCATGGTCTACGTCCAGGATGACGCGACGGGCTTTCGCCCGACAGCGTTGCCCGAGCCTCTCCGAACTTCCTTAAGCGCACTTTCATGAGCGTGCGACGATGAGCACACTCAAGTTGTTCGCTCGCAAGACCGCAGCCACACTTCTCGACAAAAGCGGAGTCCTCCGCCTACGGACTGCGTGGGGAGAGCGGTTTCGGGTCTTAATGTATCACCGGGTGATCGACCCGGAGACTGTCCCCTACCCACTCGAGCCTGGAATGTATGTCCGCCCAGAGACGTTCCGCATGCACATGGGGGTACTGGCTCGGGATGCCAATCTCCTGCCGTTGGACGAACTCGTGAGCATGATTTCCCAGCGACGCCGAATCCCCCGGCGCTCCGTTGCCGTCACGTTCGACGATGGCTGGTATGATAACCTAGCCTACGCTGTGCCGATTCTGCGCGAATACAGGATCCCGGCGACGATCTTTCTCGCGACATCGTTCATCGGAAGCAGCGCAATGTTTTGGACAGACACGGCGGCGATTGCGCTGCGTGCGTGCCTTCTCGCCGGAGGAGTTCACACGCGGCTGGACGAGCGGGCCCTCCGCAATTCGCTCTCCTCGGCAGAGTCGACCGACGTAATGTCCACGCTGTCGGCGCTTCACGGGTTGAAATAAGTGGAAGCGCTCGACCGCCTCCTCCGCTATCTTTTCGGGCTCTCTTTTCGTTCCCGGCTAGTCGTCTCACAAGAGCTCGATCGACTGGTTCCCGAATCGTTTCGAAAACTTCGCTATTTCCTCACCTGGGGTGAGGTCGGAGAGATCGTCGCTGATCGTTTCTCGATCGGCAGCCATACTCATCGTCACCATCTGTCGACTGAGCTTTCGACCGAAGATTTGCGCGCCGACATCGAGGACTCGCTTGAGACGCTTTCGAACAAAGGGGTGATCCCGTCCTCCGTCTTCTGCTATCCCGGCGGACGGTTCAACGAGGCAACGCAGCAAGTGCTCACCACCCTGCCGTTCAAAGCGGCCGTTACGGTCCATCGCTCGAGCGATCGAGGGAAACAACCTCTGCTGATCGGACGAACCGGAATGCACGAAGACATCAGCTCAACGCGATCCCTCTTTT
>JADYYL010000494.1 GCA_020853655.1 Deltaproteobacteria bacterium | reverse complement strand
CCCCCTGCCGCGCAGATCTCGAGTGCGCGCTTTGCGCCATGCTGTCCAATGACATCGCCGAAATCGACCGGCGCGTGCGCATCGTCGCTGCGGCTTTGACCAACTCGCTCCTCGGCGGGAATCTCTGCCGGAGAGAACTCACCGGGAGCACGTGCGAACCGCACTGCTTCGTAGAGAGAACGAAATGGGAGAACGCTCACCTCAGGCACCGCCACGGCGGCACGAGCCGAACGCAGCGGAAGAAACAGTCGACATCGCCGCTCACGAGTGTATGTCGCCGCCGCGAGCGCTCCCGGAATTGCACGCAACGTTCCGTCGAGCCCCAGTTCTCCGATGACAACACCGCCGGAGAACGGATCCGCAGAGATCAAGCCCGCGGCCGCAAGGATACTCAGCGCGATGGCGAGATCGAAGCCAGAGCCGGTCTTGGGGAGCGCCGCGGGACTGAGATTGACGACCACATCCGCCTTCGGAAAGCCGAAGCCTGAGTTCTCAATCGCGCAGCGGACACGGTCGCGCGCCTCCTTGAGGACGCCGTCCGGCAATCCCACGATCGAAATGCGGGCCTTCCCAGGAATGACCTGCGACTCAACATCGACACGAGCACCATCCATCCCAAGCGGTGCAAACGTCGCAATTCTCGATAAATTCACAGCGCTACCTCCTCGTCGTCGTTTGGACCGGCCGTATTCGCGAAGACACGGCAACCCGGCGGGAACCAAGAGTTGTCGTTCCGCCAGCCCCAGCCACACCGTGCAACCAGCCACACCGTGCAACCAGCCACGCCGTGAAACCAGCCACGCCGTGAAACCAGCCACAGGGTTGGCAGGCCCCTTGCTTTATCCTTCCCCTGAAGAGCCGCACGGAATCGCGGCGATGGAGGGCGGGGACCAAATATCCTCGGCTTTCTCGGGTGTTAGCGGGTGGTGGTTGTCTTCTCTATTCTCGGCACTCTCCCAACAACGGTTCACGGCGGGGAAAACGGTGCCGAGCGTAAAGGCAAAAGGTTCGCACGGAGGCAGGTATTGAGCGGTAGTGAGTCGAGGTGAGTGTTCACGGAACACGACCTTGAGATTGGTTGAACGCTCACGAGATACTCTCAGGAGAGCAGAGGATGGCAGCAAAGGAAGGACCGCTGAGCGTCGACCGGGCATGGAATGCCGTCGCGCTCGAAGAGCGTCTCGAATTGATCGCGCGCGCGAACGCGCAGGGCATCATGGCTGCGGGGGTCTTTCTCGCACTCGCCGGTTCCATTGCCTACGGCTTTGATGTCATCGAACTCCTCTACATCAGCGTCATCGGCGCACTGATCGTCTGCCCACTTTTCGCGAGTTACTCATGGCGTCGCGAGAAGCCACACCTGATCCTCAAGTATCTTGCCGCACGCAGTGTGTGCAGGCGCTACGGATACGGCTGTAATTTTCTCGAGCTCGACATCTTGATCATCTTCCGCGGGATGATGCGTGAGATCTATACGTCTGAAGAGGACGAGTCGATCCGTCGTCAGCAAGAGGATTTCGATCTCGACAACCGCCTCGAAGACGAACGTGAAGTTTGGGTCTGCTTAATGCAGGGCGGTGTTGTCTGCCTGAGCGAGCGGCCAGGTGGTGCGAAACTCGACTTCTCGGCCGCCGTCGGCCCCGAGATGTCAGTTCGACGCGCAACGAACATCCCCAACGCGCCCGAACGCGCAATCATCCTCACCGGCTCGAATATCTCCCGTGGTCGAGAGGTCATGCTCTGGAGCAACTCGATCGGCGCGTTGTATGTCTTTGAACGGAAGCTGATGGGCTTGCTCCACGACGGTAACGAGGCCCGACGGGCACTTCTGGACCAGATCGCGAAGCCCGGACGAAAGTAGGGCGAGAGAACCAAGGCATTTTGGGAAAACTTAATAAGTTCCCATCCGGGGCCCCAATTCTTTAATGATCGAATAGGTTCAGTCGCTCCAATCACAACGGGCGCTCGAAAGCCACCAGAAGCGCCCAGTGCCCCGTGGGACCGCCTACGCCACGGAGTCGAACCTTCTCCTCTTTCTGAATTGTCTCGCCGTGGAAAGTTGAGTACCGTGTTGAGCGCATGAACCTGCCCTGCTCGACATATCTCCGCTCTCGCCTTTCCACGCCATTTCTCCGGTTCGCCGCAGGATTGCTCGCGATAGGACTCTTCATGGGAGTCGCACCTGCGTTCGCGGGTCAGCAGACAATTCAGCAGGGCGACATTCAGGTCTCCATCATCGACGACGAAAGCGGGGTCGCGGTCACGGTATCGTGGAAGCAGGGCGTAGGCTCCGCGACAGCGATGCTCGTTGAAAACCCTCCTCGGCTCGCCATCGACATAAAGGGGATCAAACTCGCGAACGCCAAGAAGCACACGGTCTCGACAAGTGCGGTCACCGGTGTTCGGTTCGGTCTGTATCCTGACAAGACCCGGGTTGTGATCGATCTGAAAGATCCCGTCGCTCAAGACTTCAACGTGGCGCCTGGCTCGAAGTCCGCAACCGTTACGCTTTCTCGATTGGGTGGCAAGGCGACAGCAGCGCCGATAACGGCTCCTTCGGACTCGCCGACTTCAGCACCGAAGGCAACGGCGACACCGAAACCATCGCCCGAGGCGAAACCCACTCCTGAGCCAACACCGACGAAATCCCCCTCACCGACCCCCAGTGTCAAACCAACGGCCGCGCCGAAAACGACAGCGGAGCCGACACCCACCGTCGCGCCCAAATCCACGCCGTCCAAATCCCTTGCGCCGACCCCCAGCCTCACACCGACCCCGGCTCCAACGTCGACGCCAACGCGCACTCCGTCTCCCGCGCCATCATCAACCGCAACGAGCACTTCGGCGCCAACGCCCGCGAAGGACTCCGCAACGGGAACCGCTCTTCCAGTTTTGACTGGCCCGACGGTCGTCCGCGCTATCAAGTATCAGCTCCCCGCAGGCGCTGGCGGCGAATCAACGATCATCATCGAGATGGATGCGCCCGGGAACTTCACGCTCAATCCAAAGGGCGGGTCTGCGTTCGATCTCGAAATCGAACGCGCATCGCTCGCCGGCGCTTTTCTCACGTTGCCGCAGTTTCCACCTGATACGTTCCGCGGAATCGAGGTCGTCACCGCTAAAACCTCCGGGCAAAACGTCATCCTTTCGATCTTCGCGGAGGACAACGTGAAACTTTCCCCATATCGCGCGAAAGGCTCACTTATTATTCGGGTGGAGCAGTGAGAAGCGCGACCTTTGCGCACCTCGGCAAAGAGGTTTCGTTCGTGGTTCACGACCGCGACTACATCAGCAACGTGCTCGTGCACGGGAAGATGTTCTTCGAGAGCGAAATCCTCGAATACATCCGCACCACATTCCCGGCGCAAAAGACCGTCGTGGATGTCGGCGCAAACATCGGGAACCACTCCCGTTACTTCCTCGAATTTCTCTCCCCAACGAGACTGGTGGCGTTTGAGCCTTTCCCGCCAAACCTCGAACTGTTGAAACAGAATATCGCTTCTGACCGCACGGAGATTTTCCCTTATGGACTTGGCGCGCATGCGCGCGTGACGGGCATTCGCTTCAACCCGGAGAACCTCGGCATCTGCGTCCTCGACGATAATCTGCCAGCGGTCATCGAAATCAAGACCCTGGATTCGTTTCAATTGAATGACGTCACTCTGCTCAAGGTCGACGT
>JADYYL010000493.1 GCA_020853655.1 Deltaproteobacteria bacterium | reverse complement strand
CTCGTCGAGGATCTCGAGCGGAATGCCCTCCGTGCCAGCGGCGGCAAGTGGAACCGGATTGTCGCCTTCGAGGAAGATGTTGTCGTCGTAAATCGCTTGCACGCCGGCAGAGTAAACGACCTGTGCATTCGCGTCGCCGAACGAAGCAAATGGTGAGCAAGCGACGAGTGCGATCGATGAGCTGCGTGCAGCTAATCCGCGAATTGCATTCCGGAAAGTCATAGAGACTCCTCTGCGTGAAGCGATTACCCGCGCAGGTGAAGCGCGGAGGTCATATCCACCATAAAAACCGAGTGGCGGCGAGCAGTTGCGGCTAGACTCGCGGTGAGGAGGGAAATGATCGAGATAAGCTCTTGATATTGTTCCCTCTCTTCCGCTCGAACGAGCGCTTAAAGAACAGCCCCCGGTCTGTCGATAGAGTGTAAAGGGATATACACCGATCCCCGCGCCGCCGAGAAGTCAGAACTCGGCTCGTCACCTTGGTTACGTAGGGTCACAGGAAAGCAGTTTATCGGAGCAGTATTGAGGCGGGCTCGTCCCGCCTCTTCTCGCAAGGATGCGATTAAGTTCATATGAATCTACAGCAAGTTCCACGGCGTGAAATGCCGAAGAAGGAAGTCGATCCGGAGCTCCGTCGAGTGGCGCTCCGGACTGCGTTCATTGCGCGGCTCATTGTGCTGCGCGAAGGACGACGGTCTCGCGCGCACCGTTTGATCGAGGCGCTCGAGTGGGAAGAGAGTTCCACGGCGTATGAACTCTACGATCGCATTCGCGATACGTTCGTGAAGAACGGAGATCGGCTTGGGCCGGTTGATCGCGATCTGCGTCGCTCGCTCGAACACGCAGAGCGATCGGTCGATTACTTTCTTCAGCCGTATGTTGAGCGGGCAACACTCTCGTTCAAAGACGCGCTAATCGACTACCGTCGAAGTAACATGTTGCTCTTTGGTGGTGAGGACGAAGTTCCGCGAAGTGGCGGCTGGCGCTACTAGCGCATACTGGGGGAGGGGGAGATGAGCGAAGATTCGAACATCCCGGCGGGCAAGCGCTCACGCGCGGTCGCCCTCCACTACGCCAAAGAAGATCGAGCCCCGAAGATCGTTGCCACTGGCGCCGGCGAGATCGCAAAGCGCATTCTCGCCTTAGCCGAAGAACACAATGTCCCCGTTCGAAAGGACGACTCGCTCGTCAACATCCTCAGCAAGCTCGACATCGGCTACGAAATTCCCGCTGACACCTACCGCGTCGTCGCGGAGATTCTCGCGTTCCTCTATCGAACAGACGAAGAGTGGCGAGATCGGAAGGATCAAGAGGGCGGCCTGCTGCGAGACGGGCGTGTGGACTCTAGCCAACAAGCGCTTGGCGCAGGCGACGCCGAGCCGAAGTAGTCTCGACGCGTAGTCCGTTCTGCGCCCGATGAGCACAAGAATCTCAGTTTTTTTTGCGTTTCCGCCCTTGAATTCGCGGTAGCGCGACTTCAGGGCATCGCAACCTTGCCCCTCCGGGTCTGAAATGTTACTCCCCTTCCGTCGTCAATCTCATAAGGAATTTCGCCGCCGAATACAGGCGTGCCGTCATCGATCTCTGTCGTGACGAGCAAGTCGATTTCCGAATGAGGCGCTCCACCAGAAACGTTGAATTGGAACAGACCATGTTGATGAAAGAAGATTTCAAAGTTGCGGATATTAATCTCGCAGAAGCCGGCCGAAAGGGGATCCAACTCGCAGAGAAGGAGATGCCGGGGCTGATGGCTCTTCGCGAGCAATACGGCAAGTCCAAGCCGCTGAAGGGCGCGCGTATCGCCGGCTGCTTGCACATGACGATCGAAACCGCCGTCCTCATCGGGACGCTCACCGAGCTCGGCGCTGAAGTCCGTTGGTCGAGCTGCAATATCTTCTCGACACAAGATCACGCTGCGGCCGCAATCGCCGCGGCCGGTGTCCCAGTCTTCGCCTGGAAGGGTGAGACGGAAGAGGAATACTGGTGGTGTGTCGATCAGACGCTCAACTTTACGGGCGGCAAAGGTCCGAACATGTTGCTCGATGATGGCGGCGACCTCACGGTCCTCGTGCACGAGAAGCGCCAAGATCTTCTCGCCGACATCCAAGGGATTTCGGAAGAGACCACGACTGGCGTTCACCGTTTGTATCAGATGCAAAAGAAGGGGCTGCTCAAGTGCCCGGCATACAACGTCAATGACTCCGTCACGAAGTCGAAGTTCGACAACTTGTATGGTTGCCGCGAATCGCTCATCGACGGCATCAAGCGCGCGACGGATGTGATGATCGCTGGAAAGATTGCAGTCGTTTGCGGTTTCGGCGATGTCGGAAAGGGCAGCGCACAATCGCTTCGTGCTTTCGGCGCTCAGGTGATCGTCACCGAGATCGACCCAATTATTGCTCTTCAAGCAGCGATGGCGGGCTATCAGGTGACCACGATGGAAGAGGCGGCTCCGCTCGCTGATATCGTCGTGACGGCAACCGGCTGCGACAAGGTCGTGACCGGCAAGCACATGATGATGATGAAGGACCACGCGGTGCTTTGTAACATCGGGCACTTCGACTCCGAGATCGAGATGTCATGGCTCTCGAAGGAGAACAACGTCACGGAAGAGAACATCAAGCCGCAAGTCGACAAGTTCAACCTCCCGAACGGGCGGTCGATCATCGTGCTCGCGCGCGGACGCCTTGTGAACCTCGGCTGCGCCACTGGCCACCCGAGCTTCGTGATGTCCTGCTCGTTCACGAACCAAGTGCTCGCGCAGTTGGAACTGTGGCAGAACAAGGGCAAGATTCCGGTCGGCGTTCACGTCCTGCCGAAGAAGCTCGATGAGCACGTTGCTCGACTCCACCTCGACAAGCTCGGGGTGAAGTTGACGACGCTGACGCCGGAACAGGCCGAATACCTCGGCATTCCGTCTGACGGGCCGTACAAGCCGGACTACTACCGCTACTAGTAGCGGCGAGTTTGTTCGAAGGGGTGGCGCGCTCGATGAGAGCCCGCCACCCTTTTTTTTGTGATCAGCTCTAGAACCTGCGTGATGTGGAACGAGTTGGATTCGAGTTTAGCTCGGCGGCCGAGGCGGAACAGGCCGATCACGAGTACTATAAAAGCCTCTCAGGTGAGGAGAGACTCGCGATTCTTTTCACCCTCATTGCGCAGTACACGGCTCAACACAAAGAAACTCCAGAAAGATTCGAGAGAGTCTTCAAGGTTGTTCTTTTCGAGGACAGTTGAGGCGAAGGAGAAGTCCCGCCCCGTCACGCGAAAATTGACGTCGACGAGTGGAGTCCAAAGCTCCAGGCCGGAAGGTTCTCCTGCTTTTGCCCGACATGAGCGACGAGCTCCGCCTTTTTGAAGCCAAACTCACGAAGGACCGGCGCGAGCTTCTCGAGCTTCTCAAGCAGAAACTTGCCAACGTCGGGATCTGACACGGTGAAGCGCACCCAGATCTCTTGAGTGCGGTGGGCAATGTCGACGTCGATGGTGCCGAGGCTCGGGAGGGGCACGGCAACCTGAACGCGCTGAAACGGTTCGCGATTGCCGCCTTTCCCACCGCCTTCCTCTTCTTCTTCAATTCGTTTCTTTGTCTCGATCGTGACCTCGCTGTGCGAGATGAGTCCCTGCATCAGGAACGGAAAGAGGATGAGCGCGGGTTCGCCGAGCGCCTGCATCACCGGGTTCATCTTTGCCAGCGACTCTTGCGAGGACGCCATCTGTTCGAAGCGCGAGGCGATCTGCGTGAGATCCGCGAGCGACTTGGGATCGAGCTTTTGGTGCGCTTCGACCGCCTTCAACAATGTCTGCACCTGAGCGAGCGCGGTGTTCGCTTCCGTCTTTGCGAGCGGATCGTTGGGGTTTGCGTCGGCAAACTTCACAACGCCGCGCACTCGGTCGGTAAGGGCTTTCACGGTATCGCGCTCGATATTCAGCAGCGGCAGCCGCGCCCGGTCCGGACGCTGTTGTTCCGGTCGGAAGATGTCATCGGCGAGTGAGTCCGCGAGATCGAGAATGTCTTGTGCAGCAACCTCGTTGTTCAACGACGAATCGTCGATGATCTTCACGAGCTGTTTCTGGAGCGCGTCGAGCGTCTTCTTTGCTTCCGGCGGTCTGTTTTGATCGATGAAGCTACGAATCTCCTTCGCCACTTCTCGGAGATTCTCCGCCAGCGAGCCATCGGCCGCGGACATGAGCTGTTCCATCGCTTCGGCGGGATTCGTGAGCACCTCGGGCGTCGCGAACGCTTTGGTGATCTTCGCAAGGCTCTGTTCGAAGTTCGCGACCTTCTGCAGCGTTTCGTTCAGCTGAAACGGACGAAGCGAGCGGAATCCCTGAGGTCCGCCTTGCTCCATGAGGTTCTCGAGGTCGGCGACGAACTCCGGCGCCACGGTTTCGAGTCCGGCGATCTTCGCTGGATGCTCGTGCTGCAGGATCTTGAGCACGACGTTGTTGTTGCTTTCCGTGAGCTTGGCGAGGAGCTTGTCGCCGGGCTCGACGTTCTTGGGGAGCGCCGCTTTGACGAGCAACCCCTTGAAGTAGATCAGCCCGGCGCCGTCGGGTGGGTTCTGGCGGACGGTGACCGGGATGATGTCCCCGATGGCGAGCGTCGGGAGCACGTTCGGCAGGAGTTGCCGGCTCTCGATCTGCAGCATGCGCCCAGGCGCCTGCGAGGCATCTGGGTTGATAATGGGCATCGTCACCCGCTTCGATTGTATTCACTGGGTCAGCTCATGGCACGACGCACGAAAGCTGACTTATCACCTCACTGTATCGGCAGAATACGCGCTCGACTTGATACCCCCCGGGAAGGGCGAAGGAGGAGGGAACAGCGCCGTTCGTCTCGCTAAAAATGGCAACGCTCGCTATGTTGCTGGGGACTTTCGGACATTCACTGCGCGACGAGGGATTGAGACATGACGAGTTCAGAACCAGGCTTCTTCGGGTCGATTTGGCGCGGATTCTTGCGAGGCATTGGTTTTGGATTGGCACTGACAATCGTTCCGACAGTGATGATTCTAGGACTGGCGTTCTTTTTAATGGACGACGACATCGAAGACGATCCGTATCAGGACGAAGTGAAGACCGAGCACGCGGTCGCGGTGGTCGACCTGAAAGGGGAGATTTTTGATGCGGAGCGATTCCGCAAGGAACTCGAGCAGGCGCTTGAGAGCGACCTGATCAAGGCAGTTGTTGTGCGCATCAATTCGCCCGGCGGAGGAGTGGCTGCATCGGAAGAGATGTTCTCTCTCATTCGCGATGCGAAGCAGAAGAAGCCAGTCGTATGTTCGCTCGGTTCGATCGCCGCGTCGGGCGGACTGTATGCGTCGCTCGGCTGCGACAAAGTCGTCACCTATGCGGGAACGCTCACAGGCTCCATCGGTGTGATCGTGATGATGCCGGAGGTGCACAAGATTGTTGAGAACCTCGGCGCCGGAATGAATGTGATCAAGAGCGGCCGCTTTAAAGATGTCGGCTCTCCGTTTCGTGCGATGAGCGACGATGACCGGACGCTGGTGCAGAAGTTAGTGAACGATACCTACGAGCAATTCATCAAGGCGGTATCGACCAATCGAAGCATACCGCTCGAGGAGGTCCGAAAGTTTGCTGACGGGAGGATCATCCTCGGCGAAGACGCAGTGAAGCTCGGGCTCGCTCACGAGATCGGGGATGTGACGCGCGCTGCGGTCCTGGCTTTGCAGATTAAGAATGACCGGTCCGAGCCGGAGCTCATCTATCCGCTCAAGCCGTCGGGGCTCGAACGGCTGTTTGGGCCGGAAGAGTGGTCGTTCATCCGTTTCTTCAAGACACAGACCGAATTTCAGGTTTTGTATAAGGCGTTTCTGTAGGAGTTTCCGCCGAAGCTCCGGGGACGATCGTTCCAATCACGCGCAAGGTGATCGAGAGCACTTTTGAGCTTATCAACGGTTGCAACCTTGCGGAGCGACGCAGAATTCTGGGCGTGAGCCCCGATCTCGGTTGGGGCGCCGAGATGGAGGAGGGCAGGGCGTCTGCATCGCGTTCGCTTCCCCTTCATTCACTGGAGGTAACGTCAGCTGATTCCGCCCAACCCTTCGCGTTCTGCGCCGGGCGATCAACTTACCTTTGTCAGAAAAGTTCCCTTCGATTTCGCTCTGATTCTGGAGCCCGCGAGGTGAGAGCGCTCGCAACCAACTCGTCTCGCAAATCATTCCGCTTTAACTCGCTTGAATGTGATTGTGGATAAGCACTCTTCAGAATGGGCGTTCTGGATGAATTGTTGTATTGTGACTGTTGATTAGGAGTGAATGCGAGCTATACTTTCAAGACGTCTGAGCAACTCTTTCCCTTAGGCCCCATGCTTTCTACCACTCCGGCAAATGACACTTCCGTTGCTCGTAGGTCCGGCGTGACATCAAAAATATTGATCATTGAAGACGAGCCGACGGTGCGCTCTGGGCTCGAGGATAATCTCGCGCTCGAGGGGTACCGTGTTGTTGCGAGTGACAACGGAGTGAATGGCATCGAGCTGTTCAAGCAGGAGCAACCCGATCTCGTCATCCTCGATG
>JADYYL010000492.1 GCA_020853655.1 Deltaproteobacteria bacterium | reverse complement strand
TCCGATGGCATCCGGTTGATCACGATCTCCGGACCGGCTGGGAGCGGAAAGTCTTTCCTTACTCTCGCAGCGGCGTGGGAGCGGCTGGAGCGTGGACATTTTGAACGCATCGTCGTCACGCGTCCGATGGTCGAGGTCGGCAATCCGCTCGGATTCCTTCCTGGAACACTCGAAGAGAAATTGCGCCCCTGGGGCGGTCTGATCGAGGACAACCTTCGCGCGATCGTTCAAGTGCCCAACCCGGACGAAGGCCGAGCGGGCGGGAAGAAGGGGCTCCAGCGCTCGGTCCGACCGTTCGATGCGAAGGCTTGGCTCGAGATGGAGAATCGCTTGGAGCTCATTCCGCTCGCGTATATTCGTGGACGAACATTCCGAAAGACCTTCGTCATTCTCGAAGAAGCGCAAAACATCGAGCGCGGCCCCCTCAAAGTCCTGCTGACACGGCTAGGCGAAGGGAGCGTCATAGCGGTGACCGGCGACCGGTCGCAGATCGACAATCAGTTCCTGAGCCCTCGTAACAACGGATTAGTGCACGCCATCGATGCCTTCCGGGATTGGCCGCAGGCCGTTCACGTGCAACTGAATCAGATTGTGCGAAGCGATCTCGCCGACGCTGCGAGCCGACTCCTCTGAGCGAGAGTTGCGCCGAAAGATTGCCTTTGCGACCTCCTCGCGGGGCGTCTTTCGCGCGCAATGCGTGGCTCGCTCACCGGCGGCGGACCGGAAAGAAATACGGGGTGCGCGCCTTGTAAGCGCGAAAAGTGTCCCCAAAAAACTCCTCGAACCGTCGCTCTTTGAGCATGGGGCCGAACACCAGATAGATCGTCCACAGGGCCGCCATGAGCAGATGGTCCAGTGTCCCTGACGGCGAAGTCCACAGGATGAGCGCAAACGCCAGATAAATCGGGTGCCGCACGAGACGAAATGTTCCCGTCGTCGGCATCGGCGGATAGGACGGGCGGCGGCCCCTTGATATCGCCCACCAACCGAGCATTCCGGTTTGCAATTGGAATCCGGCGTCGTACATCGCGCGGCCGAGCAACAACCAGGAACTGACGTAAAGCACGAGCGCAGCGACCTGGCCCTCGGTGTGATAGTGAAAAATCTCAATCCCGCTGGGAGACCACAGCTCGAAAACCGCGATAAGTTGCACTGACGCGACAAGCGTAAAGAGCGTGGTCGTCAGTTCGTTGCCCCGCGTTCCACCCAGCTTCGCGAGTAACCGGCGTCCGATCTTCGAAAGAAGAAACGAATGGAGAACAACGAACTGGAAAAGAAGCGCGCAGTTCGCAGCCAGCGCCCACAACCCGGTAAGCGATCCCCGACCGCCACTCATCCCCGATTCAATGCCCCAGAACATCTTCCAAACTGCGAAACCGAAAGCAACGTGACAGGCCAGCCCCAAAAGGACGGCAAGCACTCGCTGTCGATGCGTGATTTCAGTTGGCATATTCGAAGAGAATCAATTCTACGGTGAGGCCCGGCCCGATCCCGACCATCACCAACTTGTCACCGGGCCGCAGGGACTTCGACTGCAAGCTTTCCGAGAGAACGAACTGCACCGTTGCGGAGCTGACATTTCCAAGCGACGAAAGGATGTCGTAGGACCAGGAGTATTGCTCAGGCCGAAGCTCGAGTAACGAGGCGATACCTTCGAGGATACGAACTCCCCCCGGGTGAATCACCCACCACGGAATGTCCGCTGCGCCGACGGAGTTCTCACTGAGAAATCGTGTAACGACTTCGCCGAACACGCCTTGCAACGCGGATGGGAGCTCTCGATCGAGCAACAAGTGCGCACCATCATCGCGGATCTGGTAGCCCATCAGGTGCGTGCTTTCTGGAATGAGATGTGACTGGGAAGCGATGAACTTCAACACACCGCCCTGCGGCGCAACCACACTCGCCGCAGCTCCGTCCGCGAACAGAGCGGATCCCAAAAGATGAACACCGTCAGATTCTCTCAGGCGAAAAAGAAGCGAACAGAGCTCCACGGAGAGCAGTAGGACTTTCTCACCGCTTGCACTCAATCGATTCGCTAACCCCAACCCCACGACTCCACCAGCGCACCCCTGTTGATACATCGGGATACGGCGAACGCCCGGAGAGAAGCCCATGTGCTGGAGCACAGTGACATCGAGCGACGGGATCAGTGGAGCTGTGCAGGAGGTGAAGATGACGGTGCCAATGTCATAAGGTTTGCACTCAGCCTGCTCCAGCGCCGCCTCGACGGCTCGGCACGCAAGTGGAAGCCCGTGTTCCGCGAACTTCTGGGCCCGGTCAGCTTGGCCGTCGAGCTTGAGAATCTCTGTCAGCGGAATGACATAGGAGCGTTGCTTCGTGCGCGACGCCCGGTGAAATCGCTCGAACAATTGAAACTGCGCCGGGTGCGACTCAAGCCAGATGCTTGCAGCGCCGAGCACCTCCTCGATCGACTACAACGTAGACGCGGGAACGGAACTTACTGACGCAACGTATGACACCTTTACTCCGGAAGAACGGTATGCACATGGATTTGAACAGCACGGTCTAGCCGCGCAACGAGGATCGAAGGATCTTCGACATTGAAGTCAGCCCAATTCACCGTGGTGGAGCCTGAGACATCGAGACTCCCCGAGCGACGGGCGATACGGACTTCGAGTCTGGCGGGGCGCTCATTGCCCCGAATGGTCAGCTTGCCACTGAGCGCGGACTGGCACTCCGCACCCTCACTGAGCGACGCGATATCACATCCCGGC
>JADYYL010000491.1 GCA_020853655.1 Deltaproteobacteria bacterium | reverse complement strand
GGAGAGGACCGCGGCAAAGACAGGTCGGTCGATAAAAAAGTGAGCAAGCGTCAATGTGCAACTCCGATAGGCAGACTCGTCGGAGCGTGCAAGTTCATTGCCGCGCGCGGTTGATCGGGTCGTTCTGCAAGCGTGTCGGAAAGATAGGGTTTTAACTTTGCAAGTTGCTGATCGTCGAGTGTGCCATCCTTCGGCGTCACCGATGCTCCGGCTCTCGCGAGCTGCATACCGTTCATGATCACCCGCTCTTCGGGGAGTAGGCCCTTTGTGACTGCGCGAAGAGCGCCAAAAAGGGCACCGATGGTGACAGGTCGACTCTCAACGACGTTCTGCTCGTTGACAGTGAGGACAAATCGACTGTTCTGATCGGTTCCAATCGAAGCATCAGGTACGAGTAGCGCGTCGTAGGGCATCGACCCTGGGATGCGCAAACGGGCAAAACTTCCAGGAGTGAGGGCGCCGTCCGTGTTTGAGATGAGACCGCGGATTGCGATTGTTCCTGTTCCCCGATCCAGTCGATTGTCGACGAAGTCGATGACGCAGTCGTTTGGAAGGTCCCCCCCCGTTCCGATTCGGATGTTGCACGGCATACCGGCGGCCGAGCGTGCCGTCGGATCGCGTTGGAGCGCGAGTTCTTGATAGCGGAGGTAGGAGCGCTCAGGGACATCGACGTAGCAGAAGAGGGGATCGATCGAAGTTATCGTCGTGAGTTCCGTCGTCGTCCCTTCCCCGCCGTTGACAAGATTTCCTTCCGTCACGAGCTTCCGACCAACGCGCCCCGAGATCGATGCCGTCACTCGAGTCCACTGGAGATGCAGTTCTGCGATCTCCCTCGCTGCCTTTGCGCCAGCAACACCCGCCTGGGCCTGCCGTAATAGAGCGACCGCCTGATCATAGTCTTGAGCGGAGACGGCCTTGGTGTCTTTGATCCTCAGATACCGCTGATGCTGCAGTTCTGCCTGCGCGAGCGCGGCCTCAGCACGAGCGACCTCGGCCTCGCGGCTGGAGAGTTCTGCGCGAAACGGACGTTCGTCAATGACATAGAGCAGATCTCCCGCGCTGACGATCGAACCTTCTTGGAAAGATGTGTCAACGACAAATCCGCTCACCCGCGCGGTGACCCGCACCACCTGGGGAGATGCGAGATGCCCAGAGAACTCGTTCCATTCAACCACCGACCGAACGAGAGGACGGGTGACAGTTACCGTTGGACTCGGTGGAGGGGGCGGTTCCGACCTTCCGCAGCCTGCAAGAGCACATCCGAGAATCGCGAGGAACGAAGAGCGCGAGCGGAGTTTCATTGTGTTTCACTAATCCCGTTAAGAAAAATGCAGAGTGATTGGTCAACCCAGCGCGATCGGACTTTGGGGTCCGTCAAAGAACTGCCAGCACTCTTACGGCATCCCAGGTCGAATCGAGTGTGCTGAGAAACATGCGACAAAAGCATCCGAGCAGCGAATCTTGGATCAATTTCCCGGGCTACAAGACGACGTCGCCTTGCCTGCGACAGGAACTCCGCAAGCGCGTTCTGTTGCTTCAAGAGCGTCTTTCGAAGCACCTCTTCGCTTCGTGAATGCATGAACTCGTACTCTCTCTCTGCTACTCGCCAGAGATCGGGCTCGTCAAGAAAGGCTCCGATGAGTGCATCCAGAAACTGTCGAAGACCCAGTTTCAGATCGGCCGCACTCGTCGGAGGCAAGAGAATGCCCTTCAAGCACAGCGTGCGTGTCGCTCCGCATGATTCGAGGATGCAACGAAGAAGGCCTTCTTTGGACCCAAAATGGTAGTGGATGGCGGCGATGTTGACCGCGGCCAGGCCGCAGATCTCTTTCGTGGACGTGGCGTCGTAACCGTTCCTTGCAAAGAGTTGTGTCGCGGCAGAAATGATGCGCGATTCCGTATCGAGTTCCTGACGCTCCCCATGGCGTCGATGTGTCGGTCGGATGTGAGTGTGGTTCGAGCGCATGCGTCAGGATTGGGGGGCGGAGTGTGCTCGATGGATTAAAGCAAACGCTTGAAACTTGCAAACACCGAGGGGGATGTTCGAGCTCTGAGATCGAATCCGGAGTGATGACGGTCATGTCTCGGCCTCCGCAAGAAGGATACAGTCTTCAGTCGGTAGTTTCAGGAATGATAGGGGGAAACATGGGTATTCAACGGAATGTATATGTCGTGGCGGCCGCGCTGTTGCTGAGCGTGTCTGCATGCCAGTCACGAGAAGAGCGAGTCTCAGAAGCGGTGAACGATGGTATGAAATCCATCGGGAAGGAAGAGCAGGAAGCTCAGCGAGAAGTTGGGAAGGCGATGGACAATCGCAACGAGACATTGCAGGCCGTGAATGAGGACGTTCGCGAGAAGAAGCTCGAGCTCGATGAAGCGAAGATCGATGCGACAAAGGAGATGGCGAACGCGGAACGGAAGGTTGACGACGAGAAGATAGAAGCGACCGAGGAGATTGTGGACGCCGAAGCGGACGCCCGCAAAGACGTTGAAGACGCCATGAAGGACTAGTAGGGCAGCGTGCGTCCGCGACCCTCTGATGAGGAATGTTCGCTACCTTGTTCGTGAACGAGGGAGAGGTCGGTTCGCGGGGTGTCGTGGGCCGATCGTTCTCGAGCGCTTGGCAGAAGGGCGTTCGGTGTTGTGGCCCTGCCGATCCAGGAGGGGCGCGTGCGGGTGAGCTACCCTTTGACGGCAGTGAATGTCTGCGTATGAGTCATGGGAGGTGCCGCCTCATCGAGGGCTGCACTTATAGCCGCCGACATTCCTACGAGTGTGAACGGCTTTTTGAGATAGTGCTGAAAGCCCAGTGCGAAGGAGTTGGTGTCGGAGACGTGGTCGCTCTGACCAGAGCAGAGAACGAGCGGAAGTCGCGGAGAAAGGATGCGCAGCTCCTTCGCGAGGAGAGTGCCCTTCATGTCTGGGAGCATGTAGTCGACGACAGCCAGCCGGAAGCCATGAGGGTTATCTTCTAGTTCCCTGAGTGCTTCGTGCGCGTTTGCGCACGTTACTGTTTCGAACCCAAGGTGTTCAAGCATCGTTGTCGCGAGTCGGCGCAGCGAAGGTTCGTCGTCGACGATGAGCACTCGACCTTGCGCTCATCCTCTTTGAACCTCGGTATGGCCGCTCTCGGGCTCCAGTTGAGCGGCTCGTGTCGTTAACGGGAGGAGGACCTCGAACGTCGATCCATTGCCAGGTTTGCTCGTGACTCGAATCGCTCCATCGAGTGAATCAACAACCTTCTTCGCCAGTGATAACCCAAACCCCGTTCCTCTTGTGTCTTTCTTCGTGGTGAAAAGGGGTTCGAAGATCTTTCCCAGAATCTCCGGCGGAATGCCGGAGCCCGTGTCGATCACTGAGATCCGGGCGTAGTCGGTCGTCTGGTCTGCCGCGGGGCTCGCATGGCACGGTCCGTGGTGTTGTTCGAGTCGCACGGTGACGAAACCCGGCTTGTCACCCAACGCCTGCACGGCATTGATACTCAGGTTCATCACGAGCTGGTGAAGCTGCGTCGGATTCGCGAATACGAAGAGGTTATCTTCAAGAATGTCCGTCATGACTCGAACATGTTTCGGCGCGGTTGCTGAAACGAGCGATACGACCTCCTCGATGATCCGCTTGACGTTCAGCGATTCGTATTGTGCATCATTGGCTCGAGAGAAGTCCTTGATCTGGTCCACCAGGCAACTTGCTCGATCGGCTGCGCGGATGACTTCTTGGAGGTTCTGGCCAATGGTCGAGTTCTCTTCAACGCTCAGCAATGAGACCTCGGCGAAGCCTCGGATCGATGCCAAGACGTTGTTAAAATCGTGCGCGATGCCACCAGCAAGCATCCCGAGCGCGTTCATCTTCTGAGACTGTCCCAGACTTTCCGCCAGTTCGATACGTTCTTGCTCGATTCGACGCAGCTCGGCGATATCGCTAACAACGCCGACGACAGAAGGTGATTTTTGCCCCGGAAGCACGAGCTCGCAGCGAGAGAGGAGAATCGGGACGCGAGTGCCGTCACGCTTGCGCGCGAATGTTTCGCCCCGCCATGACTTGTTGAGCTCACGCCCTTCGGCGACGTCGACGTCTTCAAGGAAGACATTCTCGCGCGTGCCAATGAGCTCCTCTTCCTCAAAGCCCAGCGTATCCGCCAGGGCGTGATTGACGAAAACGACTCGACCCTGAGGATTGGTGATGTAAACCGCCTCCCGGATGTCCGTCATCGCGTGTGAGAGGAGACGGAGACGATCCATCGCGCACTTCCGCGTATACGCCTGCGTGATCGCGTGAGGTAGTATTCGAAGGTACGTGAGGTCTTGATCCTTGACGAGATACTCGACGGCCCCGGCTTTCATCGCTTCAACGGCGACATTGCGATCCGCAGCCGTCGTCACCATGATGAGAGGTGTTCCCGTCAGCTCTTCGTACAGTTCGGACGCAACTCCGTCCTCAAGATAGTAGTCGACGATGGCGACATCGAATGATTGCTCGGCGAGAATGTCACGAGCTGCTTTCACCGAAGGAATGATGAGATAGTCGTATCCAAGCGCTTGCTGCCGGATGAACGACTCGAGAATCTTGTGTTGGAGTGGGTTGTCTTCCAGAAACAGGACTCGGATCTTCGAGTCCGTGTCGACGATTCGAAGCCGGTTCATTGTAGGAGTGGCCATTCCGCCCTGAGGGAAAGAGGTCGAATATAGACAATTCTTCGACATTCCGAGCCGGAGGCTTGATCGCTTTCCTGTAGTCCTTTCCGGCGTTGTGCCCCGCGATGACGCCTTCTGCATTGCAATGCAAAGATGTGTCGTATACGTAGGGATCAGACAGGGCGTTTGCTGTCCAATTGTTCCCCGGCAAAGGATGTGTGCCGTTGTGATTCATTCCGATCAGTTGTCGAATGTTGTCGATCGCGAGATGGCCCTTGAGAGGCTGGACGGCGATATTGAGCTCTACGACGAAATTCTTGTGGTGTTCCGAAGCTCGACGCCTATTGAGTTCGACCGGTTGTCCGATTCTTTGAATACCGCGTCGCTCGATAGCGCTGCCCGTGAACTCGCCCAGCGACATTCGCACTCCATTAAGTCAGCATCTTTGAGTATTGGCGCCAACGTCGCAGCGGCCTGTGCCCTGGCGGTAGAGACCTCGGCGAAGTCAGCACCGCCGGAAGTTCTCTCTGCGAAGTCCGCCGAGCTCGGCCTGGCACTTCAAGCGGTCTACGTGTGGATCGACCACCAGAAGAAGGCTGCAGACGCGTAAGGGCGTGGAACGCCTGAACGAACGCCCTCCCTGCGGGTCATGTGTTCGATATTTCCCTCGTTAAGTCATAGACCCCAAAAGACGATGATCGTGAGTGGCCTGAAGGTGGGCAGAATCTCGCCTTGAGGTACTTGGATTGGCTGCGGAATACTATCAACTGGCTTCGCGGATGAATGTCTGCAAGATGACCATACGGCGTCAATTACTCGCCGTGAGTGTCTGCATCTCTGCGCTGCTGTCGATTGCAGCGCTCCTCATTTTTGCGCGTTTTGAAAGTGTTGTGAGCGAACAGTCCTTTCGCGCGACTGCTCTCTCCATTGCGAAGGTCGCGGCCCATCAGACGGCGTCCAAAGTTGCCTCACGGGATGTAGAGGGGAGCCGAGAACGCCTCACAGAGTTCGTCGGTGCTCCTGGGATGCACTACGGGCAGATTGTCTCAACCGACGGACAGATCCTCGCGGAGGTCCACCGACACTCTTCCGAGGCAACTTCGCAACACACGCACCCGTCTGACCCCTCGCACGCAAACCTGGCTGTTGAACGGCCGATCGTGCACCAGGGAGAACGGGTTGGGCTCCTCCGACTGGGCTATAGCTCGGGCTCTACTTGGTCGCACTTTGTTTCGACCTTGCGGGAGTCGGCTTGGTACTGGTGCGTCGCCGCGCTCGTGAGCGTGCTCATGGTCGCAATGCTGCAGCTTGTCGTGGGGAGACCCCTGCAAAGATTCGTCGACTTTGCTCGTCTTGTTCATCGAGACACGAACTACTCGCTGCGACTCGATTATCGGGGAGATGACGAATTCGGTGAGCTCGCGACGACACTCAACGGATTGCTCGACCGAATTCGCTCCCAAGATCTTGAGCTCGCCGCCCAACGTGATTTTCTTGAAGAGCAGATCCGTCGACGAACCAAAGCGTTGCGCGAACAGAATAAAAAGCTCGAAGAAGCTCGCGATATCGCTGAAACGGCGAATCTCGCGAAGAGCGAGTTTCTTGCGAATATGAGCCACGAGCTTCGCACTCCCATGAACGGAGTTCTTGGGATGACCGATCTGGCGCTGGCGACCGACCTCTCGAGCGAGCAACGCGAGTTTCTCTCCGTCGCTAAAAAATCGGGCCACGCGTTGCTCTCCCTCGTCAATGATATCCTCGATTTCTCCAAGATCGAAGCTGGCAAGATGAAGCTCGAAGCGATTCCTTTCCAGATCGAGCCGCTGGCTGCGCAATGTCTGCGCACGATTGCTCCTCTTGCGTCGGAAAGCGGAATCCGTTTGCTCTGCGACATTCCGCCAACGCTTGCCCACTCCTATATCGGTGATCCACACCGGGTGGCACAGGTGCTCCTGAACTTGCTCGCCAACGCCGTCAAGTTTTCCGCTGATGGCGTCGTCGAGCTGAGCGTTTCGCTTTCAGAGATGACGGATGCTCGACATCTGATCCGGCTATCGGTCAAGGACAATGGCATTGGTATCGAAGGTGACAAGCTCGCAACGATTTTTGGGGCTTTTGCCCAAGCAGAGTCTTCCACCGCAAGGCACTTCGGTGGAACGGGTCTCGGGTTGTCGATCTCCCTCCGCCTCGCTCAGTTAATGGGGGGCAGGCTTGTCGTTGAGAGCGAGCGAGGAAAGGGGAGTGAGTTCACGCTTGAGCTGCCGCTGGACGTCGCCGCGATTCACTTCGATGCGGCAGCGGGATCGAGATCTGACCGCCCAGAACTCTCGCGTGTCCTCGTTTTCGATTCGAATAGTCGGAGTCTCGAACTTGTAACGGCAAAGCTCACGGACCTCGGTTGCGAGGTAACCCCAGTGCGCGATCTCCAGCGTGCGCTCGAGTCGATTGACCTTCCGACGGCCCGGCCTGACTTGATCATCGTCGACGCGTCGATTGATGTTCAAACGGCACACTCCTTTGTCGAGAAGGTGCGACGGACCGAAGGCCATGTTCGCACGCCAGTTGCTCTTGTTACCGCTCCCTCCCTGATGCAACGGGTCAGCAGTGTGCATGAACAGCTCAATGTGACGCTGCATATCGGACCGCTTCTGCGCGAAACGCTGCAGCAAATTGTGTCGCCGATGAAGTTCGGTCCGCGCGGTATCGACCAGTCGCAACCTGTCCGACTCATCGAGCCCGCTCCTTCTCGTCCTCTGCGAGTGCTCGTCGTTGAAGATAATCAAGTGAATCAGCGTTACATTATGCGCGTCTTGGAGAAAGCCGGGCACAACGTTGCATTGGCAGAGAATGGACGCGATGCCATTGACCTACTTGAGGCGCGAGGTCACTTCAATCCGAACGAACGAGTGCCCTTCGATCTCGTGTTGATGGATATTCAGATGCCCGAACTGAGCGGGATCGATGCCACTCGCATCATCCGTGCTCGAGAGCAGTCGATGAGTCGGGCGGTTAAGATCGTCGCGCTGACAGCCCGGGCACTCGACGGGCACTCCGTGGAATATCGCGACGCTGGAATGGACGGGTTCTTGTCGAAGCCCGTGGAGTTGCAAAAACTGCTGTCCGTGGTCACCGATGTCGCGGCGGGTTCTGACTCGGCCGCGCGGAACGCCTCCTCGACACCTCCGTCCGATGTGGCCGAGAGAGCGAGACGAGACTCGGCAGCAACGAACTACTTGCCGGGGAACCGCTAAGCGCCCAACATTTTGCGGATGTGAATACGGAGAGCCTCTCGTTTTCGGGATTCCGACGGGTTTCGCCCCTTGCTGGATCGCCCTTGCGACAGATTCGGCCGTCAGTGAAAAATCAGGGTGTGTCCGAGTAACTGTGTATCGCGAGCTCTCCTCAGCTCGATGGCAGGGCCTATATTCGGGCTAACGGAATGGTGGGCGAATCGTTGGAGACGAGCACACAATAATCCCGTTGTAGGGGAGTATCGGGTGCGTCGTCTCCGACGAAATACACCCGACTGAGCCCCGTTCCTTCAAGCGCCATCCCCGGTCTCCTCATGCTGGATGACGAATCCCGGCCGGACGATGTCGATCAATCCGCCGAGGTGAGCCGTCAATTCGCAGTCTTCAACGAGCTTCCGCAGAAACTTCTCCGCGAGAAGCGCGAGCGTTCTCGCGCCGTTTGGATCAGGGAAGTCTCCCCGATGCCGTTCTCTGATCAGCTCTGTCGACACCTCGAGAAGCGGGAAGACCAGTTCCCACTCCGGCGAGAGTTCTGGCTCGAGGAGACTCGGCCAGTTGATGAGAGCAAGCAGCGCATACTCCACCGCTGTTGTGCTCTCCGGATGCTCCTCCGCGTCCGCCCACGCCAGCGTAAAAAGATCCCGCAGCTGGGTGTCGTCGGTTCCGTCGAGCTCGCCGATCCGCTGCACGGAACGAATCTCGTTCCGCAGTGTAGACCGATTGCCCGAAGTATTCCCCGCCTGAACGAACGCGTCGATGAGCTCGAATGCTTCGGACTCTCTTTCTTCCGAGTGAAGCACGAGAGACGCTCTGAGCTCTCCGAACAACACCAGGAGAATGCAGATCGCTTCGAGTTCGTCGCGTCGGGTCCAGCCGTGTCTCCCGCAACGCTCGACGAGACCCGTCGCCAGCGTTCGGAGCCCTGTGTTCAACTGAACGTATGGCACATCGTCGTCCCTTCTCCGCTTCCGCGGTGAAACCTAGGTGAGCCCATCTCCAACCCGCCTCTGATAACATTCCTGCCAAACATTTGCGAACATATACGCTTCGCCGCGAGCTGCCTTCGGCCTCGATTTCATTGACTAAACTCAACGAAATCCAACAAGGAGGACCTTCTCCGTGTTGCCGTCAAATGTGGCGTCGTTGGCGAAGAGGGCCGAATTGTATCTGCGGACGAAGTGTGACGGACGTCACGTCGGGAAGGGCGCCGCGCTCTCGGGCTAAGCGCTCGTGGATGGCGAGTCCGAGCGGTACGAGAATGTCTCGGGAGACTGCATCGCTCTCGCGAGGCCGCCGGCACAGAGAAGTGTCAGTCCGAGGAGCGAGAAGATTTTTCCTCCAAGTTCGACGAGGATGTAAAAGTCGAGTCGCGCCTCCGCAGTCCGCTGCCTTTGGTAGAACTTCTCGAGCGAGAGTCGCTTCAGCTGAAGGCGCATCAACGGCGACTGAGAAACCAAATCGGGCAGGGGCTCAAGTGCAGAGAGCTCCTGAATGACCTCGCGGTGTAAATGAGCTCTTTCTCTACCAACGATGACGTTACCCAGCCCAAGCACGACGAGGAAGATACCGGGAACAATGAATTTTTGCGGATGGATCGCGAACATCGTCAACTTTTCGACCTTAAATTGCGGTGGTGGAGTATCATCGAGGGTACTATATTCGGCAGGGCGGAGGAAGGTTGTTCTCCGAACGCTGGGTGCGATGGTCGCTGATAGCGGTGCCCTTGTTCTGCGCGACTTATGCGCCGGATACGTGTTTCGATGAATTCTAAGAGCCGAACCAATGAGACGCAGCAAGCGGATTGAACACTTCCGGGTGAGCAACGAGCAGGGTTTGACCCTGATCGGGGGCCTCTTTCTCATATTGGTGCTCGGTGCCGTGACCTGGCTCGGCTATCACGTCATCCCGTTCTTCTATTACAACCAGGAACTCGTTGGGTATATCGAGTCCCAGGCTCGAAAGTCTCAGGTATTCTCGGACGAGGAGATCCGCCGAAACATTCTGAGGAAGCTTAAAGATCTTGAGATCCCTTTTGAGGATCCTGACTTACTGAAGATTAACCGTTTCAACGGGGAGATGGTCATCGAGCTCGAGTATTCAGAGGTTCTGTTCTTCGACTACGCGGGCTACACCAAAGATCTTTGGGTCTTCGACTTTCCGACTCGAGTCGCCGCGCCGCTCTAGGAAAGCTCTGATTCCATTAGTAAAGCTTTGAGTTTTCATCAGAGCGTTCATAGAGCATCGAGCTGTCCCGTCGAAAGTGGAGCAGCTCTCGTTGGGTGCAATTCAGCGAGGATAAGGAATGCTCGGAGATCACTCGAAACAGTCCCCAGAGCGCACTTGCGCTCACCGCGATTTCCGCGCACTTTTCACCGCGCAAGGGCTCGGTGCGCTGAACGACAACTTTATCAAAACGGTGATCTCGCTTCTCATCGTCAGCGAAGTATCTGACGAGAGTCTCAGGCCAACGCTACTTGCGCTCGGCACCGCGCTCTTCGTGCTGCCGTATGTCGCATTCTCCAGCTACGCTGGTTTCCTCGCGGATCGCTTCCGAAAGTCTCAGGTGATGAAGTGGACAAAGGGCGTCGAGATTGTGATCGCGCTCCTGTTCTTCGTTCTCCTTGCCGAGCGCAACGTCCCGCTTCTTCTCGCGGCGCTGTTTCTCATGGGCTTGCACAGCGCCGTGTTTAGTCCGTCGAAGTTTGGTGTGCTCCCAGAGATTCTCGACGGGCAACATCTTTCGAAGGGGAACGGGTATATCGAGTTCGGAACGTTTGTCGCGATCATCGCGGGTACTGCTCTCGGTGGTCTATTCAAGAGTTTGTCGGACTCGGGTCACTCGCTTGCCGGTGGAACAGTCATTGTCATCGCACTGTGCGGTTTCGTCTCGATGCTCTTTCTCCGTCCCACGCCGGTCGCCAATCCGTCGCGACCATTCCCCTGGAATCCATTCAAGGATCTCTTCGAGACGCTGCGAGACATTCGCAAGGTACGCCCTCTCTTCCTCACTCTGCTCGCGATCAGTTACTTTTGGTTTCTCGGTGCGCTCTTCCAGATTGCCATTCTGCTTTATGCAAAGGATCAGCTTCATGCCTCAGACGTTGAAACCAGCATACTCCTCGCTGCGTTGGCGATCGGCACGGGACTCGGGAGCATCTTTGCCGGGAAGATTTCTGAGGGGAAAATAGAGACGGGGCTCGTGCCGATAGGCGCCGCCGGGATGTCTCTGTTTTTCTCAGCACTCTATTTCTCGTCAAACTCGTTTGTCCTTTCGCTCGTGGTTGTCGTGCTGCTCGGCCTTTCATGCGGATGCTATGTCGTGCCGCTCAATGCTTTTATGCAACGCGAGAGCCCCGTAGAAACTCGCGGACGGTATCTTGGCGCACTAAACACGGTATCGTTCACAGCGATGCTTCTTGCCTCCGGAGTGTTCTCGTTGCTCGCTCACCGAGACGTCGCCAACCTCTCCCCGAGCACGATCTTTCTGCTCTTCGGCATTCTGACCGCTGGGGTTGGATGGTATGTGACAAAAACAATTCCGGGGATGTTGATTCGTTGCGTGAACTGGATTGCGAGTCATTTGCTCTACTCACTCCGGGTTGTAGGAAAAGAGAATGTGCCCGCGCACGGAGGAGCGCTGCTCGTCTGCAATCACCTCTCGTTCGCCGATCCGGCGCTGATCCTCGCTGCTCTCGACCGACCAGTCCGCTTCCTGATGTACAAACCCATCTACGATCATCCGCTCGTCCACCCGATTGCCAAGACGCTCGGCGCCATCCCCATTGCTCCGGAGCTTGGCCCAAAACGGCTGATTCAGTCACTCCAGGTTGCTCGTGACGCAGTCGAGAACGGAGAGCTCGTTTGTATTTTTGCGGAAGGAGCGATCACGCGGCTCGGTCGCCTGCTCCCCTTCAGCAAAGGACTTGAGCGGATAGTCCAGGGTCTGAATGTTCCCATCATTCCTGTTCATCTCGACGAGCTCTGGGGAAGCATCTTTAGTTTTCGGGGTGGGCGGTTCTTCTGGAAGCTCCCGAAGGAGATGCCCTATCCGGTGACGTTGCTTTTCGGCGCTCCGCTTTCGTCCGATTCAAAGACCCATGTGGTTCGGCAGGCGACGCAGGAACTCTCGGCCGATTCGTTCCGCTTTCGTCATCGTCGCCATCAGCTGCTTCATGTTGGGTTCCTGAATGTGGCGAAGCGACACCCTTTTCGGCGCTGCGTGTCGGATTCGTCTGGCGCTCGGTTACGTTACGGAGAACTCCTTGCTGGCGCATTGCTCCTCTCCCGACTCTTGAGGCGAGGTGCGCACGCGAATGAGAAAATTGGTGTGCTCCTTCCGGCATCCTGTGCCGGGGTGACCGCCAACGTCGCATCGCTGATTGCAGGACTCGTTCCCGTCAATCTCAATTTTACGGCATCCTCAGAGGCGCTTGAGTCTGCCTGCCGCGCATGCGACATGCGCCGAGTCGTCACTTCGAAAGCATTCCTTGAGAAGGTCGATGTGAAGCTTCCAGCGGAGTTTGTTTTCCTGGAAGAACTGCTGCCACAGATTGGGCGCGGTTCGAAACTCCTCTGGTCGTTCCTCTCGATTGTGTTGCCGCCATTCGTGATCGAGCGACTTTTCTTTTCGCGAGGATTAACCCGGCATGACCTGGCCACGGTGATGTTCTCGAGCGGGAGCACTGGCGAGCCGAAAGGCGTCATGCTCTCCCATGAG
>JADYYL010000490.1 GCA_020853655.1 Deltaproteobacteria bacterium | reverse complement strand
CGATCCACGAATTCCACTTCCCTCCCTTATCGGACGTAAACGCAATTGATTTTTCATCCGGCGAGAGTCTTGGCATCACGACCTCGAACGGAAAATCGCGATCGCCGGGAAATATCTCAGCCTCTTTTGATCCGTCGAGATTCGCCGTGAATACCCTTCGACGATTCCGTTCGAAAACGATCTGTCGGCCACCATTGCCGAAGGTCGGGAAATTTCCCCTCGCGACGATCTGCCGGAGGTTCGTCCCGTCACTCCCAACGATCCAGAGTGAGCCCTGTTTCATCCCCTTCTTCACATCTGTCCGAGGGTGTGTCGCAAAAAGAATGTGCCGCCCATCAGGCGAAACCTCCGGATGGACTTCGTCAGCCGGGGAATCGACAATCGAGCGAATCTCGGTCCCGTCGAGGCGCGCGGAGTAGATCCCAAATGAACCAGAGCGATTGGAGTCGAAGACGATTCTCGCGGAGTTCAGCGGGATTCCGCAGGTATGAGGCGACTCAGCCCTCGCCAGAGAGGCGAGAGCAAAGAAAGTAACGAACGCGAGCGACGAAAGAAGGCGGAAACACCGGCTGTGTTTCGTCTGACTCCACGAAAGCGAGCGTGCATCGGCGGGAAATGAGGCTTTTGCTTGGAGCTTCAGGTCGAGGACGGAGATGAGCGACCCCCTGACAGAGACGCCCGACACCCCGCCGCGCTTCATAGTGGACAGGCCCGAGTAGATGAGTAAGCCATTCAACTCTTTAGGCTTTTTCAGCATACGCAGCCTTGACCAGGGGGGATATTGCCATTACTTTAACGACGGAAAAGCAAAGCCTCCCCATCTGTTACCAACGAATGACGAAACAACGATACCGAACGTTCGCGCAATCCGTCCTGGGTCTCGTCGGGATCGTTGCCGGCTGCGCCTTTCCCCTGGCCGCGCGAGCCGCTGAGGAGCTCGAAACTCAGGCGCATTGGCTCCCCATCCTTCTTGGGAAACTCCATCCCGTTGCCGTCCATTTTCCGATTGGACTGATCACCTTCGCCGCGCTCGTCGAGGTCTACGGACTTCTTCGTCGGACCCCACATCCCTCGGTGATATCGCTGAGTGCCGTCGGATTCGGCAGTATCATGGCAGTTGTCGCTGCAGCCTTCGGCTGGCTCAATGCAAGCCACGAAGAATACCAGGGCGAGCTCGTCGACATTCTCTTTGTTCACCGCTGGGGAGGCGTCGCGATCGCGGCGCTCGCGGTGCTCACGGCACTTGTCGGTTGGCGTTGCGCGAAAGCCCCTACACGCAGAACGGTGAATACCTTTCGTCTACTGACCTTCGTCTGCGGAGCCGGCGTCGGCCTTACCGCACACTTCGGTGGCTTGATGGTTCACGGGCCAGACTACTACACCGAGATATTCGACTCAGAAGATTCCCGGCTTGCGGACACCGAACTCGGCGAGAGCGGAAAAGCTCAGCTCGCTCGGACCGCCGCCGCCGAGGGCGGAGCGGTGCTGCCCGCCGCGGCGACGAAGGACATCAGCTACATCGAAGACGTTCATCCGATATTCGAGAAGCACTGCATGCGGTGCCATGGGAACGGTCGTGACAAGGGAGGTTTCAATCTCGATACGCGTGAGAAGTTGATTGCCGGCGGGGAAACCGGCCCGGGCATCGTCGTGGGGAACGGCGCGGAGAGCTTGCTCATCGATCTCGTCTCCGGCAAGCAGCCCAAGAAAATTATGCCCAACAAGGGCCGCCGTCTCACTCCCGACGAGCTATCCACCCTTCGCGCCTGGATCGATCAAGGTGCGCACTACGGCGAAAAGAAAGCCCACTCCCGCGCTCCGGTGAAGAAAGTTCCCACGACCCCGCGCGACCCGGCCCTCCCGACGCTGACACCCGCTCAGCTGAAAGACCTCGGCGAGTTCGGTGGGTCGAGCAATCCGATCGATCAGATCGTCGGCGCATACTTCATCGAGAAAAAGGTGACCCCAGGGAAATTGGTCGACGATCGGAGATTCCTTCGGCGCATTTATGGAGACATCCTTGGCCTCATCCCAACTCCGGAAGAGGCGGCAGCATTCGAAGCGGATCTCAACGTCGAGAAGCGACAGCGGATGGTGGAGAAACTGCTCGCGCGAGACCAGCAGTATGCGATCCATTGGATGACATTCTGGAACGACGCGCTCCGAAACGACTACTCCGGACCAGGATTCCTTCACGGTGGCCGGTCAGAGATCACCAAGTGGCTCTACGATTCCCTGCGCGCGAACAAACCTTACAACGTCTTTGTCTCCGAACTCGTCAATCCTGGTCGCGACAATCGAGGTTTCATCACCGGTATCCGCTGGTGGAAAAAGGGGGTCGTGAATGCGAACGAAGAGCCGGCGATCCAAGCCGCCCAGAACATCGGCCAGGTCTTCATGGGTATCAACGTGAAATGTGCGTCGTGCCACGACAGTTTCACAGACGAGTGGACACTCGAAGATCGCTACGGCCTCGCCAACGTCTTCACCGCCCGAAAACTGCAGACCCACGAGTGTAACGTTCCAACCGGGAAGGAGGTCTCCGCTCGCTTCGTGTATCCCGAGGTCGGTGGATTTCCCGAGAAGGCGAGTTTACGCAGCCGAAGAAAGATCTTTGCTTCGCTTCTGACCAGCGATGCCAACGGGCGATTCGCTCGCACGTTCGTCAACCGCGTCTGGGCCCGGTTCTTTGGATGGGGCATCATCGAACCGCTCGATGAGATGGACAATATCCCTTGGAGTCAGGATCTCATCGATTGGCTGAGCGTTCGTTTCGCGAAGGACGGATACGATTCGAAGAAACTGATCGCTCTGATACTCACATCGCACGCCTATCAACTCGAAGCTCGACCCTCCGCCGAGAAACATTTCGCTCATGACGTGTTCGCCGGCCCCGTGGTTCGGCGCATCCAGGTGGAACAGCTTCTTGATTCCGTTTCTCTTGCGCTCGACGTCGACGCGACAGCTCTTCCTGGAGACATTGAGCGGATGATCGCCACTGAGGTTCGGACCGATGCTCCTGTGGGGTCGCCTCGACTTATCTATTCCTCGGGTCCCTTACAGAACCGCGACGGCATCAAGAGTATCGAACTGGACGTTCGCGGCGCACGCTCTCTGTGGCTCGTAGCGCTGCGCCGATATGATTACAAATCAAAGCTCGACAAACTTCGTGAACAGTTCGATGCCGTGCAGAAATCTGACGAAGGGATCACAGATTCACTTCAGGCCTCGCTGAAGGAGCGGGGCGCTCGTGCGCGCTACGAAACGAAAACCCGCAAGGATGTCCGGAAAGCCAAGCAGGCACTGTTCGGCCAGGAATACTCTGCGGTGTGGGATGCTCCAGTCGTCTTCTCGAAAGGCCGTGCGATCCCATTGCTCCAGAACAAGAGCTCAAAACCGAGCGTCTACGTTGATCACGAAGAGACCGAGGCTATACAATCGGCGAATGCCATCGGCATTGAAGATGTACGCGAGAACGACCCCAGCCGCACGAAAACAGACGAAGTGCGTTTTGAAGGGAATACGATCGTCACCCGCGCTTTCTCCGCAGTAAAATTCTCACTCGAAGACATCGATGCCGAGAAATTCAAAACCTCCGTTCGCGTGGATTCGGACCCTGATTCCGACCGGCGAGTAGAGTTCGTGATCATCACCGATCTCGACGTCCGATCGGTCCTCCGTGATGCGAGTGATTTTATGCTCGCCATGGGGAGACCTCGACGAGAGCAAATTACCACGCGTCGGCCGCCATTCATGTCCACCATGGACGCGCTTGTTCTCTCAAACGCGGATGAGCTCCAGCAGTTGATTCGCAGGAGCGCCGAACGGACTCGCGAAAGTGCCGCGCGGAGCGGGGCGACGAAACTCGCGCTCGCTGAAGAGACGTACCTTCGACTTCTCAGCCGAAAACCAACAACGGCGGAACGCACCGCTATCGACGAACTTCTCTCTCCAACGCCGAGTATCGAGGAGATCGAGTCGTTGATCTGGGGAATCATCGCACTGCCAGAATTTCAACTGGTGACCTAACCATATGTTCAATCATCCTTGGCTGACTCGAAACTGGTCCCGACGCGACTTCATCAAGTCAATGAGCGCAGCGACGCTCGCAACGATCGGCGCTGGAACGCCACGCTTCGTTTGGGGGAAGGAAGGCGGAAAGATCGACCCGGGCAAAGCCACGGCGGATCAGGTCATCCTGCTCTGGATGGCGGGGGGGATGGCCCACACCGAGACATTTGATCCGAAGGACAAACCGGAGACCTACAAGGGCCAGCGCCGAAACCGGATCAAGTCGACGTTCTCGTCGATTCCGACCGCGGTCGATGGGCTACGATTCAGTACCGGGCTCGAGCAGATTGCGTCGGTGATCGATCGGGGGACGTTGATTCGGAGCTTTTCGCCCCCGGATCTCGGGCACATCCTCCACTCCCGTCATCAGTTTCACTGGCACACCGGCTACGTGCCACCGCAGTCGCTCGACGTTCCCCACATGGGGTCGATGATTTCGAAGTCGCTCGGTCCGAAGAATCCGCAGATGCCCCCCTTCGTGCATATCGGACAACGTCTCGACATCGACGGTGCTCCGGAAGTGCAGGCGTTTCTCACCGCGGGATTTCTCGGCGGCGACTACGCTCCATTGCTCATCCCCTTCCCTCAGTCGGCGATTGAAAGCATGAGTCCCCCTGAGGGCATGTCGATTTCGCAGTTTCAGAATCGCGACAAGTTTCTCAAGAAACTGATCGCCAATTCACCGCTCGGTGAATACGGCAGTGATTTCCAGAAAGAGTCGATGCTTCGCTCGCTCGACACGAGTTATCGCCTCATCACCTCTCCCGCGGCGAGATCTTTCGATCTCTCCGAGGAACCGGAGCAGGTTTCAAAGGTCTACAACACAAGCCGCTTTGGAATGGGCTGTCTCCTGGCTCGCCGGCTCATCGAATCGGGTGTCCGATTTGTCGAGGTCACGACGGAACACATCCCATTCGGAAACTGGGATACGCATGCCGATGGCCACCGTCGCACCGTTGAAATGAAACGGTGGGTCGACGCGCCGATCGCACAACTGATCCGTGATCTCGAAGAGCGAGGGTTGCTGGAAAGAACGCTTGTCATCATCGCAAGCGAGTTCAGCCGATGCTCGGTCAAGGACGAAGAAGAGATGGCGAAGACCGGCCAGGAGCAGGTCATTCATCAACTCAAAGACTTCGGACTCCACCGTCACTTTACGCGTGCCGGTTCAATGCTTGTCTTCGGCGGTGGGTTCAAGAAAGGACTCGTCTATGGGAAGAGCGCGGACGAGCTCCCCTGCCACACGATCGAATCGCCGGTCACGGTTATGGACTTCCACGCCACGCTGTATCAGGCGCTGGGCATACCCGCCGATCTGAGCTTCGAAGTCGAAAAACGGCCGTTCTATGTAACAGAGGATGGCAAGGGGAAACCTATCCGCGCGCTCTACGCATAGACCTGCCTGTCGCGCTGACGCCCGGTGAGATTTTCAACTCTCAGCGGTATTCAAAGTTTAAAGCGTGGCAGATCGAAGCTCAGTCGAAGCGAGCATAATCAGACTCACCGTGCCGTACGCCGCAAGCGCTGCACCGAATGCAGTAATGAGAAGCCGCGTGGTTCCGAGAGTCTCGCCCCTTTCGACGTAAGTGCCGACGATGAGATCGTGAAGGGCGCGCTTTCCTGGGGTGACTCCCGCGAGCAGATATCCCGTAAAACAACTCAGCAACGAGAGTACCTTCGCCAGATGGCGCGCGAGCGCGCGGACGATGGTCAGACGACGACCTTGCCCGTCCACAACGACGAGCCCGAACGCGGCTTTCCCCAACGTCGCCTGTAGCGGGCTCGACTCCATCAGAACATGGTACGGGCATCCGAAGATCGTCGCGCAGACCATGGCCGCACAGAACGCGACGTAAGCGCCCGCGAGTCTCAAGTGCGTCGGCGTCGTCGCCACCCGTTCGATCCAATCGGCCTGCAGCTCCCACAACCGTTCAAAGAAGTGGACGTATATGCCGCTGAAGAGCAGCTCGGCAGCGAGCACAAAGACGCTGACGATCGCGAGGTCGACAAGGAACGCAAAGAATCGAAGTTGGAATCCGGCGGCACTTCCGAGACCACCGAGCGCGCGTCGGGATAACGGCTTTGCCAGGTGCGTCATGCTGAGGCCGCGGTGTTCGCTGGTCTCCTCGATGATGCGGTCAAAACGATCCTTTCGTCCGCACTCAACGCAGATCTGAAGACTCTCACCAACATCTTTTCCGCAGCGGGGGCAAAGCATAGCCTCCACGAATAGCGCGATGCCGCGCGCTCGGGAAGCCCGATGAAAGGGGTCTTACCTCTGCTGACTGGCGATCCAGTCGTAGGCCGCTCCGAAAGCGAGGCTCCAGGGACTCAACTGGCCGGCAAAGCCACTCGGCGCATATGCCCAATTCAACATCAAGAGACTCCGCTCGAGGTGGGGCATCATCGCGAGGTGACGACCATCGCGACTCGAGATTCCCGCCGTTCGGAAGGGTGATCCGTTGGGGTTCATCGGATACTCTTCCCCGGAGTAGCGAAGTGCGATGTCACACGCGCCCTCACCCTCCGGAAGCTCGAATCTCCCCTCTCCGTGCGCAACCCAGATACCCAGCCGCGCACCCTTGAGAGGTTTGAGGAGGATGCTCGCGGTATCTTCAACGTCAACACTCACGAACGCGCTCTCGAACTTCTCTGAGGCGTTCCGATGCATCGCAATCTTGCGTTCATGCTCCGGATAGAACAGCTCGAGAGCCGTCACCAGTTGACACCCGTTGCACACGGCAAGCGACAGTGTATCCGGGCGTGCATAGAAGGCCCGAAGAGCAGAGAGTGCTCGCTCGTTATAGCGGAACACACCGGCCCAACCCTTTCCTGCCCCCAGGACATCGCTGTTTGCGAAGCCTCCGGGAAAAGCGATGAACGAGATGTCTCGCAAATCTTCGCGTCCCTCGACCAGATCGCTCATCATCACATCTCGAACCGCAAAGCCCGCGGCGTGAAGCGCGAATGCCATCTCGCGTTCGCCATTCGTTCCCTGCTCTCGGATCACCGCTGCACGAATGGAGCGTCCCGTGACCGAGAGAAGCGCCTCGCGATCAAGCGTTCCGTCGAACCCCGCGGGGAATGAGAAACTCATCGACCGTTTCGAGAGCGTGCTGCGCCGAGAGACGGCGCACGCCTTTGCCGTTTGTCGAGAGTCAAATGCACAAGAGACGTTCCACCAAACGTCGCGCAAAGCCGCGACGCTTGTGTCGAATGCCACACCGCCTTCGATACGGAGGCGAGCTCCGCCCACGACCCCAAGGCGATTCGCGGAAACTCCAGCGGCCGTGGCACGCTGCAAAAGCTGGTCCCCGAAGCCTGAGGCGACTTGCAGCACCATCCCAGGTTTCTCGCAAAATGCGACGGCGAGGTCATTCGTCGTCGACCACGGAGCAAAGGAAACGGTCGCGCCGAGATCCCCGGCGAAGCACATCTCCGCGACCGTCACGAGGAGTCCGCCGCTCGAAACGTCGTGCGCGGCGAGCAATACTCCCTCGTTCAGCAGTTCCTGAACAAACCCAAACGCTCGCAACATCGCTTCGGTTGAGACATCCGCGCATCGATCGCCAAGGGCGCCCACCGTCTGGGCATAACTTGTTCCGCCGAGAGGAAAACCCGCGACGCCCGAGAAATCGAGGTGAACGAGGATCGAATCGACCTTGGGTTTCAGATCAGGCGTGACCTTCTTGTTCGCATCGGGGGCGTTCCCGACGGCGGTGATGATGACCGTTCCGGGGGCGCGCACATCTGCGCTCGCGCCATACTTCATCGTCATCGAAAGCGAATCTTTTCCCGTGGGGATGGAAATGCCGAGCGAAATAGCAAACTCGGAACAGGCCTCGACCGCACGATAGAGAGCGCTGTCTTCTCCCGGCTGTTTCGCGGGCCACATCCAGTTCGCGCTCAACGAAATCCCTTGGATCCCGCCGTCGATCGGAACTGAGCAAAGGTTCGTCAACGCTTCTGCGATGCTGAGCCGCGATGCTGCCGCCGGATCGATCAGCGACGCACCTGGAGCATGCCCGAGCGAGGTGCACACCGCCGCCGACGAGGAGTAATCGAGAAGCATGGCGCCGAAGTTCG
>JADYYL010000489.1 GCA_020853655.1 Deltaproteobacteria bacterium | reverse complement strand
GAAGGCTGCATTGAGCACCTTCTCCGGGAGCCGAATTGAAAAAGTGTCTGTTATTAAAGAGTGAGGAGTAAGCGATGGGCTTTTTGCCAGACAACATGAACATTGGGGATCTTCTTCAGAGCGCACAGAAGATGCAGGCGGACCTCCTTCAGGCGAAGGAAGAGTTGAAGAAGAAAGAGGTTGAGACTTCAAGCGGTGGTGGTGTGGTTACCGCGCTGGTTCGTGGAGATGGGACGCTTGCTTCGATCAAGCTCGATCCGGTCGTCGTCGATGCACGAGATATCGCCATGCTCCAAGATCTTATCGTTGCCGCTGTGAACGAAGGGGTTCGGAAGTCCCAGGATTTGATGAAAGATGAGTTGAAGAAACTCACCGGGGGAATTCCGATTCCCGGCTTGACCGCGTAACGAACTTACCGACGAGCGTCTCGCAATGTCGTATGCGTCCTATCCGCCGGCCATGCGCCGGTTGGTCAACGAACTTACTAAGCTTCCGACTATCGGCGAGAAGAGTGCGGTTCGGCTTGCGTACCATTTGCTCTCTCACGACCCCTCTCAGGCGCTAGAACTCTCCGAAGCGATCAAGGAGGCACGGCTCATTGTGCGTGAATGTGAGCGGTGCTTCGGTCTCAGCGAGGAACCCCTCTGCGAGATTTGCTGTGACCAGGCACGCACGCGTTCCATCGTTTGTGTCGTCGAGAAGCCGGCTGATTTGATCGCGATCGAGCGGAGCATGGGATATCGCGGCCTCTTCCACGTGCTGCACGGGCTGTGGTCGCCGCTCCGCGGGGTGAATCCCGAGAAGACAAGGATCCGCGAGCTCTTTGATCGCATTGAGCGAACGCATGCTGATAGTGACTCCTCGGAGAGGATTGAGGAGATCGTGCTCGCGACCGGGACTACTGTCGAAGGTGATGCCACTGCGCTGTACATCGCGAACAGTGTGAAGCACTTCCCCGTCCGAATATCGCGTATCGCCCAGGGCCTACCGAAGGGTGGAGAGCTTGAGTACGCAGACGAGATGACGCTCAGTCACGCGCTCGAAGGCCGCCGCCGCATGTAGCGGCCGGAAGAGGCGCTCCCCGACGAACCTTCGCTCGAAGAATCCCGATCCCAAGGCCGCGGCGCGCTCGAGACTCCGGTCGCGTTTGGTCCGGTTGTCGAGTGTTCTCCGCAGAAGCGCATAGCAGGTTCAAGAGAATAGAATCAGCGCCTGGTTAGTGGCTGTCGAGTGCGCGTGGAAAGCGATTCCGAAGCCACTCCTGGTAGAGGCCATCGCGTAGCGAATAGTCCGTCACTCGAATATCATCTGCGCCGAAGTGACTCATGATGCGCTCGAGTAGCAGCGCGCCCGCGAGAAGGACCTCTGCTCGCTTCTTATCGACTCGTGGCAACGCCGCCAGCTCGTCCCGTGACATACTTGATGCTCGACCGATGAAATCGCGCAAATCCAGAAGTGTGTAGGTGGGTCGCTCGGCAGAGTCGATCGGCGCATCTGTCATGTCATCGCCAGGTATGACCTGAAAAATCCGACCAAGCGCTTTGACCGTTCCGCTGGAGCCCACGAGCTGAATCGACGGATCACGTCGCGGAAAGAGTGACTGCAGTGTCTCCGATGCGTGTCGGCAACACGAAGCAATTGGATCCGCGTCCTCCGCGCGGGGAAGCGGAGGAATGCTCTTCAAGAATACTTCCTGTAGGCGCAGTGCTCCGAGGGGAAGACTGTGGGAGCGAACGACCTGCCCACAGTTCACTTCGGTGAGTTCCGTGCTCCCGCCTCCGATGTCGATGAGGAGAAACGGATTCTCGAGCCCTCCCTCGTTCTCCACGACGCCTCGAGCGATGAGCTCAGCCTCCCGCTCTCCCGGAATGATCTCCACAACGATGCCGAGTTCGGCGCGGAGTCGCTCGAGTATCGCATCCGAGTTCCTTGCCTCGCGGAGGGCGCTGGTGCCGACGCAAAGCGTTTCGTCGGCATTGAAGTGCCTGATTTTTTTCTGGAACTTGGTTAGGTTTTCAACAAGGGCACGCTCGGATTCCTCATCGATGATGCCCTCGGTAAATACGCTTCGGCCGAGGCGTATGACCTCTTTTTGACGCGTCAGTAGCTCCCACGTCTTTCCATCGTGGAGTTTCCGGACATCAAGTCGCACGGAGTTCGTGCCTATATCAATGACAGCAACGGTCGGCATAGCGAGGATCGGCGCATATTTGCCTTTTTCCCGCAACCTCGGTATGTTTTTCGCCCGATTTCACGAGTCCCTTTTCGAACGGAAAGTGTATGCGCGAGCTTATCAAATTGGTTTCTACCGCGGGCACCGGCCATTTCTACACGGCGACAAAAAATCGCACGAAGAAGGCGGAAAAGATGGAAACAAAGAAGTACGACCCGGTTGTGCGGAAGCACGTCGTCTATAAAGAGTCGAAGCTGAGCTAACGACGCTCGGTCACTGGAAATACGATGTGCGCGCCCCAAGTGCACATCGGTTTCGGCTCTTTTCTTTGTCTTTGCCCGACCCTCCAGCCCCCGAGAGACGCGAATCGAGATTCCGTCGGCACTCCCCGTATAGCTTACGTTCCTGATCCACCGAACCTTCTCTCCTTTCGTCTCAACTCTTTCACCGCCGTTTTCGTCAGTGACGCACTCGTCACGCTCCGCCGCCGCGCTTTTCGGGCGATCGGGGGTCCTGAGGTCCGACGGAATCGTCCGGTTCGTATTGCAAGCGTTCATTGTCGGACACGCCGCCGTCGTTCACGGGAGTTCTGGCACGGTGGATGATTGTTGAGCAGCGACAGTTTACTTTCTCACGACGACTCGGAAGGTGTTTGTCGCGGAGGTTGCGATGACGTTGGTCGGGCGCGAGAGATTGCTTCGTCGCTAGTCGACAGGAAAGGACGTCAGCAGCTTCACCATGATCCCCGACATCATGAGAATGAAGTAGCCCGTGAACACGAGAAAGAGCGGGCCAGTCGCTTTCACTGGAAGAGCTTGAATGCGGCCTTCAACGTCAGTTTGCCGTTCGTTTGACACGGCGTCGGCGAGCTCTTGTAGTTGCTTCGAAATCTCACCACCATGCTCCGCGACTTGTCCGAGATATCGGAAGGTATGCTTCACTTGGTGGATGCCGCTCGCTTGCGCAACCTCGTAGAGGGCATCTTGGAGATTCAATCCCGAGGCGATGAGCTTCTCGACATACATCAACAACTCCGTCACCGGATTGTGGCTGTCGCGTTCCCTGGCCATGTCGAGGATGTTCGAAATACATGGCCAGATGTCGAGGGAGCTACTTACTCCGATGGCGATCTGCTCGATCGCTAAAGGAAGGAAGTAGCGCACATCTTCCGCACGCTTCTCGATCTGCCGATCAATCCACGTCTGCGGAAGTGAAATGCCGATAAAGAGTCCCAGCACGAGCCCCAGAACCGCGAAGAGCGCTGAGCCTTTCAGCGCAAGCATGATGCCGGTGCAAAGAATGATGCTGACGAATGGTGAAATGAGCTGGAGTCTGGTGAACTTCCGGCGATCATCCGCCGTGAATAATCCCGCCTGAAAGAAGCGAGTACTTTCGAGTCGCATCTTGTTGGACGCTGCACCTTCCGACCGGAACAATATCGAAGTGAGTTGTCCCTTTTTCTTCTGATCGGCGGTCCGGCGTTTGAGCGCTTCGATGTCGTCTTCTGTGAGTTCCCGCTTCCGAGCGGGAGTCGCCGTCGACGTCGAGCTCAACACTCCGTGAATGAGTTCTCGGACACGGGTCTTCTTGTGCCCACCGAGAAACGTCACGGCGATCACTGCGGCGGCAACCGCGAGGAAGATGAGGCCGCCGATGATGAGGAATATTGTTCCGAGATCCATTCGGTATGAAAAATGACGTCTGCGATGAAAAACCTGCCTCCTCGAAATCGCTGCACCGGAGCAGCCATTCGGAGGTAACGAACCCCAACTGTTGTATCAGAGGAAACGCGAAACTTCTTCAACTACAACATGAATGTGTTGCTCTGACTCCGCTAAGTTACGGTCGATTTACTCGGACACCCCTTGATTAGTAGGTTTGATGTCTATAACTTACCGAAGGTTCTGAGGATTTTGGTGTTCTGCGCCGCTCTTGGAGGTCTCTGGACGCGGAGGGCCAATCTGCGCCATCAGACACGGGACTGAACGCGAGAGATGCCCATGGCAACCCCAGCGTCCCGGGGGGGAGGCGTTCCAGCAATCGGAGTATTTCGTTGAGCATACCCCAGTCCGACACCTCTTCTTCTGACTCAATGTCTGCGCAGCAACGCCATTTCGGTGGTGATCGGAGCCGCCTCGAACTCTATCGGGATCTCGTTTACGGAGATACCGGCTCGCTCCCCGGCTTCTTGGGTTTCGAGCTATATAGCCTTTTTTTGACCGGGCTTGGTGGAGCGCTTGGCTTTGCCGGTAGAGGCCTGGCTCTTCCCCGGTTCCTGCGCTCATCTGGCGGTGCACTCAATATTGGGCGGGGGGTCACCATCCGGCAACCGGGAAGGGTTTCGTTGGGACGAAAGGTCATCCTCGATGACTACTCGGTGATCGATTATCGCTCGACGGGGAAGGAATCCGTCGGGGGCATTACTCTCGACGATCATGTGCTCGTGGGACGAAATTCACTGATCGTGGCTAAGGGCGGAACGATCCATCTCAAGCGGGCCGTGAACATCAGTTCGTGTTGCCGGATAGCGACGCAAAGTTCGGTCGAGATAGATGAGAGCGTATTGATCGCCGCCTACGTCTATATCGGACCAGGCAATCACCAAATCGACGACCTCTCTCGCCCGATCATCGAGCAAGAGATGGACGTTCGCGGTGGAGTCAAGATCGGTGCGAATTCGTGGATTGGAGCGCATTCCACTATTCTCGATGGTGTGCGAATCGGACGAGACGTCATCATCGGCGCGCATTCATTGGTTCGAGACGATATTCCTGACCGTGCGATCGCCGTCGGAACTCCGGCTCGCGTCATTCGTTATCGTGGCGAGACCAGCAACGTATGATCGAGGTGCTACAAAATTGAAGAAGCAAGTGCGGTGGAATCTCCTGCTCAGCGGCATTGCGAGCCTGATTCTCATCTTTCTGCTTGTCGGTTACGTCCCGCAGGGCGAACTCGTTCGCACGTTTAAGAGCTTCTCGACTGAATCTCTTTTCTTCTATGCGTTGTGCTCGCTTCTCGCCGTGATGATCCGCGCGTGGCGGTATCGCGCATTGCTCTCCAGTATGGACACGGGCGAAGTTCGCATTCCGTTTTACGGAATGGTGCTCGTGACTGGGATTCGGAACGCATTCGTGGATTTTCTCCCCGCTCGCCTCGGCGAAATTGCATATTTCTTGGCGCTCAAGCGACTTGGAATCAATCTCCTCACCGCAGGCTCGAGCTGGGCGCTCTGCATCGCCCTCGACCTCGTCGTCCTCGCGGGCATTACTTTCGTGCTGTTTTCGTTTTTCCTTTCGGGGAGATTTTCCGACGATAACGTCGCGCTCCATACAGCGATCAGCGAGATGTTTTTTGGTGGAGAGTCGCAGCGGGAGATGGTGCTTTTTTGCGTGATCGTCGCTGTTATCGCGCTCTTCGTCGTGTTCTTACGTTTTGCTTCTCCGATCATTCGGTCGGTCGTCGCATTTATCCGCAGGGAGTTTCCGACCGATCCGAGCCGGAAGATTGGCCGCGCGGTGAATCTCGCTGTTGACGCGGGAGATCACGTCGCCCGGGATATCGATGGAGTAAAGCGCTCGGGGCGTCTGACCCAGATCGTGCTTCTGACCGTTGCCCTTCGAGTGCTGAAGTATGGGGCGCTCTACGTCTTGCTTTTGGGGTTGTTGCGAGGCCTTGACCTTAAAGTTGACTTTATTCATCCGTTTATTGCGTTCACGGCGTTCTTGTTTGCTGAGAGCTCAGCAAGTTTACCAGCGTCAGGTTTAATGGGTTTTGGGACGTATGAGGCTATATGGACGCTCGTATTCTCCCTATCTCACGTCGAGATTGAATCTTCCCAGGTGCTGGCGATCGGGTTTTCGATCCACGTCGTGACGCAGATCGTGGGATATACAATAGGGCTGCTCTCAGTCGCACTTCTTGCATCATATTCGAGAGAAAAACCGCAGGGATAAGAACCTGCAGGATAGTGAGGAGGTTTCTTGTCCACGG
>JADYYL010000488.1 GCA_020853655.1 Deltaproteobacteria bacterium | reverse complement strand
GTCGCCGCCGCGATTCGTCTCGCAAACGTGGGAACCCGCCGCTACTAGAAGTAGAACCAAGGGTTCGCAATCAGACGGGCGCGGAACTCGCTTTGACGAGCCGCGCCCGTTTGCACTTCGTGACGTTGCGACTTTTCGCCAACGGATTTTTTGTGAAGGAATTAATGAGATTGGAGCCTTCGACTAAATACGCACCCTTCTCTCTATACGTAGATTCGTCGAACTCCCCCGAGGTCTCAGAGACCTCGGGGTAAACGCCGTGATCGTGCGCCTGGGAAGGACGCGTGTATCCGGCGCGTGGGATCATCCCGCATTTGTCAACGAAGTGCTCGCAGCGCTTCCGGCAGAGTAGTCGCTGGCGAGGTCGGCCACGCGAGGTGTCAGAGTCCTCGAGAACCGCGCTGTATTGTATACATTTACCGGAGCGACGATCCCTCGCTCCACCGACATCCCTCAACCTCACGCTCCCAGAGAGCTCGGGGTTAACGCAATGCCACCCTAGAAACAGTGAAAGCGCGATTCATGCTCGAATCTGGAATGAGCAGAAAGAGCCTCTTCACTCGAGACACCTTCAATCCGCGCACAACCCCGCCCTTGGCGATCTCCGAGGAAGGAACTGAAAACGTGTTCATCCCACTCGCAATATCGAACGTCTTTTCAAACCTTCGCTCCGGTTCTGAGCAATCGCCGTCGTCATCAATTCGAAGCGCCAGGTGAAATGGCTCTCCGGGGTTCACGATCGTAAGTTCAAGATGATCATACGAACTCCAATCTTGGTAGTTGGTGTCATAACGTACGCCTGCATTCTCGCTGCCGTGGACCTGGACGAGCAACCCTGGTTCGGACTGAATTGCCGTGCGAGAAAGGACGACTCGCTCGACCTCACTCGGCCTCACAGGATGCCAATGCCGGTACATCAGTGAGTCATGAAACGCCGCAAGGTCCGGGAAATTCCCTCGCTGATGTTTGATGGCGACATACTCGGTGTAAAGCGGCGAGGCGAAAGTCGCAGTCCCGAGTAATGCGAGGGAATAGAGCAGAATCGCCGAGAGATGTGGAGCCGAAGAGCGAACGAGCAACGTTACAGTTGCGGCAACGACGCCAAGAGCGCCTGCCGCCGTGTCATCGATTGCCCCGTCTCGGCCAAAGAGTGGTTGAATGAGTTCCGTAATCCCGACCACGCCAAGGAGGACAGCCGAGATCGTCACGATCGCCCGACGCGTGGCGCTGAAACTCGAATGCCACAGCTGGTAGAGCGTAAGCGTAATGTAAAAGAATGCCGGAAAGTGGAGCGCGTTGAACAACTCGCGCTCGATACCCGACGGATTTCCATCTCCAAACGGAACAAAGGCCCCCACCGAGAACAGGAGAGACAAAAAGATCGTGCCGGGAACAGGACGGTGGAGATACGACTTCACGTCCTCGGTCGGCCCAATGGCCAAGCCCTGAAGGATCCCTTGGAGGGTGGTCGAAAGGAATGAAATGGGTCGGCTCATCCGGTGGAGCTTAAGGGGAACGTCCCTCCTTCGCAATTCAAGAACGGTATAACACGGCGACGTTTTTACGCCCCTCGAGCTGAACCCGAGGTATCTGAGGCCTACAGGTCACAGCCGTCGCGATCTAGCAGCTTTGTGAAAAACACTTCGAATAGGCGTCAAGCGTTAAGAGAAAATCTCTGGACGCGATTCGACACGACCGCAAGGCCGCGCAATCTGACAAAGTCGTCCGGAAGACAAACTTCTCACAACCCTGTTAACCCACCGCCCCGCATCTTCGCCCCGACATGGTGTCCGCGGCGTAACCTCACCGTGCGTCGCATTAAGACGTTCTGTTCGGTATAACTGCCCGACGGTTCGCACACGACCGTTACGTTGGAACTCCTCCCCTATCAAAGGAATCAGCAACGATGCAGCTTTCATTCGATCGCTCACAGCTCACTAGTTTTCTTCATCGTTCACACATGCCGCACGCCTTCGGCACGGCCGAAGTGACGACGGGAACAGATCAAGCTCACGTGATCACCTACCGCGACGGAGATTGGTTTATGCACGATCGCTTCTTTGGTGGTGAACCGTATGGAGGGTCGCAGGTTATTTTCCTAAACGATCGGCCGATTTGGATACTGAATTATTATGGGCGAGTGATCGCGCCAGAGTTCAATCCTCGGGATGTTTATACGTTTCTCCGAGAAGCGCTTCGAGTCCCCTCGGCAGACGAGCCGTACCGAGGTCCACGTGAATATCGATCAGGTGAGTTCCTCTATAAGAACCAAGTAGACGGAGATATCGAGGAGTTTCGCGGGAAGGAAACGATCCTATTTCAAAATCGGGAGATCTATTACGCCCATTACGTTGGTGGTCTCGTCGATCAACGCGCACAAGGTGAGATGTAGGCCGCGAGCCTCTCGAGATTTCGGTCTGTATCGAAGAGGCAAGCAACACAACTCAGAACCGTAAGAGTGTCACTCAGTGGAGCCGAGGCCCCACTGAGTGCTTGTCGCAGGAGCGCGGACCGATCGAGAACACTACAGCCCAAGGAACTCCCGGAGAGTGAGATCCAAAAGCTTGTAGAACTGATTCGGCTTACGAGCGAGCGCTTCCTTCAGACGAATGTAGCGCACGACGACCACCCTTCCACCGTCGCCGACAAATCCTATCTCAGTGGGATTCCGCTCCCATGCTGCGACGACTTCATCGGGAAGCGAGGACCAGTAGAGATGGCGTTCATAGATTGCGGCACGCCCGCTATCCGGAGTGGTCACCATCCCCTGATACTTAGCCCCTTGGTGGATCATCGCCGCGTTCGTTGGCACCTCCTCTTGAAGCTGGCGCGCCAGAGTCACCTGGTGGAGCTCTCCGTCCGCACAACGTCCACCGAAAAGCGACCAGGTACCTGAGTCGGAATGCTCCTCTCCAAAGTCCTTGACCTCGAGAACGAATCGCTCACGCGAGACGTCAGTAACGATCACGAGCGCGCTCGGGCGAGTCTCCATCGCTCCGCTAGACATGGTTGCCTCCAAAACCGCTTGTTGAAAACCCACGTGTTGCTTGACTCTGCGATGCACGAAGCAGAGAGAAAACCGGTCTACGGCGAGAAAGGGAAGATAAAGAACTTCAGAGGGTGAACGAGCGGCAGCGAGGTTCGCGAGCGGAATGGCAGGCACCCTACTACAATAGCCGCGCTCTTTGCGAGATGTCAGTCAGTAACGCCGTAATCGTCC
>JADYYL010000487.1 GCA_020853655.1 Deltaproteobacteria bacterium | reverse complement strand
TCCTCACCTGTTGTGCCTTCAGGATCTGCGGCCCAGCTTCTCCAGCGTAGTTTCTCCGGTATCGGAGACTTGTAGCCCTCCTGCATGAGTTCTAATTGCTGGTCCTGGTCGTCGATGATCTTGAGGAAGAACATCCAGCAGAGCTGGGAGATGCGCTGTGCGTCTCCGTCCACGCCAGAATCCTGCCGCATGATGTCTTGAATCGATTTGACCGTGTTTCTGACTGACATCGGCTACGCTGCTTCCTGATAAAGAGTTGTTTGCAATTCGCGCACTGCCCGCTCAAAGTCCGCTCGGGTCCCGAACTGCTTGATGAGCTGCAATGGTGTTCCCATCGAATCGAACGGCGGAATCTGGAGCACTCGCGGGTCATCAAGGTTCATCACGCCTTGGTCTTGATACTTCTGGAGCAGTGCTTCTAATACGGCTTTCGCCTGCGGTCCATATTTGGTGAAGACGTCTCGCTTGCGGACATTCTCCGCGCGTTCGCGCCTTGTAAGCGGCGGGCGATCAAATGCGACATGGCAGATTAGGTCGAATGGATCGAGGTCCTTCCCAACTTCGTCTGCAAGCGGTCCGAGCGCTAGCCCCTCGTTCTCAAGCTCCTCGATAATCGCCTGCTTCCTCTCGGCTGCCTTCCAGCGGTTCAGAAAGTCGTTCAAGCTTGAAAAGCGATTGCGAAGCGCCCGCTTGCTAAAGTCCCGAAGGCTCTCCGTTACGAGCTTCCCGCTTTCGTCGAGGTACTCTACTCGCTCGGCGATGATCTCCGCGCTCACCCCATCAATGAACACCTTCGGTCTGGGGCCGTCATCGTCACGAATCGTAACGTCTGGTTGAACGACGACAACCTCATCTTCGCCCACCTCAGGCGAAATGTAGTCGTCCTCGTCTTCTGGTCTCGGAAGATCGTCGGGAGGTGTGATCGGTTCGTCTTCGCCTGGCGCGTAAATCTGCTCCGGCGGCCCATCGAACTTCGGATCGGCAAAGTGACTGGTCGCACCCCGAAAATCCATAAGGGTGAAGTAGAACTTCTTTGTGTCCTCATGCACTCGCGTTCCGCGGCCAACGATCTGTTTGAACTCGGTCATGGAGCCCACCGCGCGATCGATGACGATGAGCCGGCACGTCTGCGCATCGACGCCAGTAGATAGAAGACGGGAGGTGGTCACAAGCACGGGATACTTCGACTCCGGGTCGATGAAATTTCCGAGCTGATCCTGCCCGTCCTTGTCGCTTCCGGTGATGCGCATCACGTAGCGAAGATTCTCATCACACAGATCTTTGTTCTCGTTCACGAGCGCCTGCCGCATCCGGGCGGCGTGCTCTTCATCAACGCAAAACACGATGGTCTTCTGGAACCGGTCGCCACTCTCTTTGAGGAATTCCGTCACCTTCTGGGCGACGAGCTTCGTTCGGTCATCGATCACAACCGTTCGGTCGTAGTCCTTCGAATTGTAGATTCGATCCTCGACTTCGTTCCCGTCCCGATCCGTCTTCCCCTTCTCCGGTCTGTAGCCGTCCACATCAATGTCGATGTGGACCTTGATGACCTTGTACGGAGCGAGAAATCCGTCGCGAATGCCTTCCTTCAGCGAGTAGCTGTAAACGGGATCACCGAAGTAGTGGATATTCGAGGCGTAGCGGGTCTCCTTCGGCGTCGCCGTCATACCGATCTGGGTTGCGCCAGAGAAGTATTCGAGAATCTCGCGCCACGCGGAGTCCTCGGCAGCACTCCCTCGATGGCACTCGTCGATAACGATGAGATCGAAGAACCCCGGCGAGAAGTGCCTGAACAGTTTCTGCCGCTCTTCCGGGCCAGTGATCGCTTGATAGAGACCGAGATAGACCTCGTAGGCTGTATCGACGCGTCTCTTTTTGTCCATGGCGATGGTGAGGTCGATCTCGGAACCGTCCTCCCGCTCGATGGTCTTCGCATTCGTGCTGAGTTTCGCCATCGCAGCACCGAACGGGCGAAAGTCGTTCACCATCGTCTGATCAACGAGAACGTTCCTGTCCGCGAGAAAGAGGATTCGTTTCTTCCGGCCTGCTTTCCAGAGCCGCCAAATGATCTGAAACGCCGTGTAGGTCTTCCCGGTGCCGGTCGCCATCACGAGAAGCGCGCGATTCTGTCCTTTTGCGATTGCTTCGATTACCGAATTGATTGCTCGCGTCTGGTAGTATCGCGGGGCCTTCCCACTTCCGTCGTCGTAGTAGTCCTGGAGAACGAGTTCCTCAGCCTTGGGTGATAGCCCCTTCCATTCGCAGTAAAGAGACCAAAGCCGTGCCGGTGCCGGGAAGTCGTTCAGTGATAGCTCGGCCTCTTTCTTCTCGCTCCGTCCGGTTCGGTCATGGAACAGGAAGCCGTCGCCGTTCGAGGAGAACACGAACGGAATGTCGAGTGTGGTTGCGTAGTCGAGCGCCTGTTGAATCCCCTCCCCGACTCCGTGGGAGTTGTCCTTCGCTTCGATGACCGCGATCGGAATGTTTGGCTTGTAGTAGAGAATGTAGTCGGCCCGCTTCGGCTTGCCACGTGTGACGAGCTTTCCCCTGACGATGATCCGGCCCTTGGTGAATCCAACCTCCTCGCGAATCTGCGAGATTTCATCCCACCCCGATTGACGCAGTGCGGGCGTGATGAACTTGGTGCAGATGTCGCGTTCGCTCAGATCCCTCTTGTTCATTGGTCCCTAGTGCACGGCTGCCGATGGTCTCGAATCTCTTAACGTAGCAAAGGACCGACTGGAATGGCAGATCGCCTTGGGGACGAGCACCACAAGCGGAATCTCGATCCCTGGCCTGAAAGTTCAGATTGGCAATTGCTTCTTGAGGAAGGACACGGAAGTTTTAGCGCGTCTGGAATCCTTTGAAGATCAGCATGTTAGCTTCGCAATTGCGTCTGCAATTGCGTTTGACGCAATCCAAGGCAGCAATTCCGTTGGCGCTAAAAGCTGGGGCTTTAGGCGTCAGGCACCCACTGCTCCTCGTTGAGGCGGTGCCACGCCACGGCGATGTGTTCCGGCTTGAACATGTTCCGCTTCCGCTCATTCCAGTCATGCACCGCATTCGTCGCTGATTCTGCCGACTGCGCTTTCGGCTCCCCGTGAGTGGCCACCCAATGCACTGATGACAAGAGTTCCATGCCATAGGGCGTCTCGAAACCGGCTATGAGCGCACTCACCCGCTCAAGCCTTGCCTTCGATTCGTTGTGCTCGCGCAAGAATTCGTCCGCTTGTTCGACGGCCCCGTCCATCAGATCGATCTCGACATCTGGTTTTTGGCTGTCACCGTATCCACGGATGAAATGACCTTCGATGCGCTCCAGAACGTTGTTGAGGTTCTGCGCATACGGGCCATAGTGCCCAGCCTCGTATCGAAGGCGAAGCGGTTCCCCGGCCTCCTGAAGGAAGTACGCAAGCTTTTGGATTTCAAGAAGGGTCAGCCGGTACGCTAGCTGCCGATACTGATCGATTGCCTTTACGAAGAGCGCGCGTGCGGGCGTCATGTGCGGCTTCTCGGTCCGAACGGGCATTTGAACAGGATCAGGCGCACCTGAAGGAGCATAGAGAAGCACTTGGAGGTCAGAGAGCGGCTCAAGCGCTTTCAAGATTCGCGGACGAACAACGTTCCAATCCAAACCGCCATTTCCGCAGCCAAGCGGAGGTACAGCAATCGAACGAATTCCTCTTGCCTTGATTTCGCGAACAAGCGCGACGAGGCCAGAATCAATATCCTCCAATCGCGACTTCCCGCGCCAGTGCCGTTTCGTGGGGAAGTTGATGATGTATTTCGGATTGATGACGAGGCCGGTCTCGAAGACGAACATCGAGCCCGGTCTGACCTGTTCGGCCCTCACCGCTTTTTGGTACGCCGCGAAGTTCTCGGGGTACGCTTGCTTGAACTGAAGCGCGATGCCCTTGCCCATGTGGCCAACACAGTTCACCGTGTTGACCAAGGCCTCGACATCCGCCTCAAGCAAATTGCCCTTTCCAGCTTCGATCATTGGACCCTCAATAATACCAGTCTGCCCGCACTTCCACCGGCCTCGTCAAGTGGGGCGCAGCGGCTGCAAGAATCGTTTCCACAAATGTCTTCATCTGCGGGTTCACCACTGCAATCCTCTCAACAGCCTCCCAAGCGCAGAACCGATGAACAAGGAACTCGGCCTGCTTCCGGCGCTCACGATCCATGTCTTCGAGCGTATCGTTCCATCTCTTTGCATAGACGGCTTCCCAATCGACTTTATGGAGATCTGCTTCATTGTCAAACCAGCCCGTAAAGTAGGCAACGCCGTGGCCGTTTGAGAAGATGAACGGCACTCCCATCTCACGAATGCGCTCAACTGAGCTGACCAAGTAGATTATCGGCGTCTGATCGCCTGTGTACCCTTGGACGCGCCCGGTCTGCAATCTCAAAAGCATCGGCGAACGAGGCCCAAAATAAAACGACACGTAGTCGTGAATCACTCCCCTCGGTCCACAAGGGAGAGAGCGAACCTGGCGCTTTGCCTGCATCTCAACATCGTGAATGACCCGATATGGTCGCCCATCGTTTGGCTGGTTGTTCGGTGAATGCAACCCCTGCCTCTCCAAGAGCGTAGCGAGATTCTCCACATGAACCATGCGAAAAATCGGCGTTGGAACTGGCATCGGCATTGGCATCGTTGCGCTGAATCGTGGCCTTCAGTTTTTGGCTGGTCTCCAGTGCAGAGCGTAGCAGGATTAAAGAGTCCATGGCTATCCGGCGTGCGGCACCGGGGTTTATGCGCCGAAATCGATGGTTCGCGCCAGTTCGGCGTATAGAACCCATTGAAAGGAATGCATCTTCCCTCCCATGATTGCGCCAGATTAGCGCTTTAGAATCGCGTCGGCGTAAAGTCCCCGGACATCTTGGGCAAGTTCCCGAGCAGTCAAGGCTGCGCGGTAGCGCACCGCGTAGCGGCTTGGCCTTGACGGCGGCCCTCTTCAGACTGAGGCCCTGGGGAGCAGGGGTGTTTGAGCGACCAGCGGGAGCGTCCCGAAGGGGCTCCGCCCTGTAGGGCAAGAACACCTGATCCCCTGCCTGACGGCGAGTTGGAAGAGTCCAGAGAGGGAACACTCTCTGGTGGGGTCGAAGGGGCAAAGCCCCCGATGCCCAACATTTCGAAGATTTCGAATAGTTCAAATCGGTGAGGAAGGGCTCGACAGGAATGGGCGTAGGCGGTTCAACAAGTACTGAAAGCGTCGAACCTAAAAAATGAACCTACGGCATGGCTCTACTTCAGAGCTTCTGCGATGCGGGCGAACTTCTCGGCGAGGTTGGCGAGGTACCGCCCGAAGCCGACGAGGACTTGGTCAAGGTTCGTGCCCTCGATGATTAAGTCCTTGTCAGTCCATTCACCGGACGGGAGAGCGTGGTAGATTGCGTATTGCCAAGAGCTGCCGTCGTCTTTCACGTCGGCCCACATGACGAAGAGACCGTTCTTGAAGGTCAGCTTGTACACCTTGCGGGCCAGCGTCCCCAGCGTGGACTGATCTTTGTCGTAATAGACGACTGTTGTTTTGATTCCGGATTGAGCGAGCCTTTTGCGAAGCACGCTCGGACGAACATAGTTTTTCAGAGTTTTCATGTTGAACCGCCGGTCTCCCAGAAGAGAGAACGGCGGCAAACGAAAGCAAGGCTTCTACAACGTCGCGCGAAAGAAAGATCAGAGATTCTTTCCCTTTATCCACCGGGCTGCGCGCGCTGTGACTCAAAAACTTCACGACGTCCGCTGGCCTTCCAGCTCAAGAAAGTCTCAGATTTTCCCGATCTCCACCCTCGGCGAGGTGAGGAACCTCGTCACAGATCGCCAGAAGCGTTAACGCGCGCGAGGCGCTGTAGATGTGGGAGCAGCACACCCGGTAAAGCCGCTTGCCAAAGCGGTCTAAGGGACTGCGAGTCTAACCAACTCGCGAATTGTGCTGCACCCGTAGCGCTGGGTACTGCGAG
>JADYYL010000486.1 GCA_020853655.1 Deltaproteobacteria bacterium | reverse complement strand
GAAATCCCTTTGAGCACCTCGATTGGTCCGTATCCCGACCGAACATCAGAAAGCTGAAGAAGTGGCGCAGTCATTCCTCCTCCACGCCAAGATATGCGGCGATGACCTTCGGATTCTGCCGCACTTCGAGCGGCGTTCCTTCCGCGATCTTCTTGCCGTAGTCGAGCACCGTCACTCGATCGGAAATATTCATCACGACGTCCATGTGATGCTCAATCAACATGACGGTCACCCCTCGATCTCGAATCCGCGCGATCAGCTCGACAAGTGACTCCGACTCCGTTGGATTCATTCCAGCCGCCGGCTCGTCAAGCAGCAACAATCTCGGCTGACTCGCCAATGCCCGCGCTATCTCGAGTCGTCGCTGATCGCCGTAGCACAATGCTGAGGCCTTTTCTGTTGAGTGAGACTTCAATCCCACAAAATCAAGCAACTCCGTGGCGTCGGCTGTCGCCATCCGTTCCTCGCGGTAGTAGCGCGGAAGTCGCAACAGCACGTCGAGGAAACGGGTGCGGTGCTTTCCCGACATTCCGACGAGAACATTGTGCAAGACACTCATGTTCTGAAAGAGACGGATGTTCTGAAACGTCCGAGAGACACCGCGCTCCGCGACTTTGTCCGGTGTCAGCCGCGACGCGTTCCACACGGCATAGGTCCCCGCACCACCCACGACGAATCCGAACACCAGAGGAAGCCCCCCATCGTAAAAGGAGAGAGTCGACAACGAGACAAACGCGTCTCCCATCGCCTTCGACCACGGAAATGGTTGTTGGTAGATGTAGTTCGCGATGATGGCTTGTTCCCAAATCGTCTGCACATTCACGGCGAGAACGGCGAACAGCGCCGTCGCGAGAGCAACAAACGCGCACAGTGCTATGGTTCGAAGTCGGAACGGAATGCCCAGGTCCCGCCCCTCAAATCGAACGTGCCCCTCGGACGGCACATAAACACCGGTCACCGTGTTGAAGAGCGTCGTCTTCCCTGCGCCGTTGGGACCGATGACAGAGTGCACGGAGCCTTTCGGCACCGTCAGAGTCACGTCGTCCACCGCCGTGAGTCCGCCGAATCGGACCGTCACATTCTCGAGCTGAAGGAGATCGCTCATCAAGCCCCCTTCGCCTTCTTCGGTGCGACAATCTTCACCACTCGTGAGGGGATCAACCCTTCCGGCCGATAGCGTGTCACCAGAATCAATGCGAGGCCGAAGATGAAGTATTTCCAATTCCCCGGAACAGCGAACACATTCTCGCCGGAGAGGATACCCTGCCGAGCAAGCAGGTCCGAAAGTCCCGAGAGCACGATAGAGTTGAATCCCACCATGACGACGGCGCCAAGCATCACGCCCAAGATGCTTCCCATCCCTCCAACCATGACGACACACAGCACAATTACGGAAACTTGAAAGTCGTAGTTGCCCGGTTCTCCGGTCGACCCGAGATAACTCGCCCACAGCGCACCGGCGAGACTGCATAACGATGCGCCCAGCGAGAACGCGAGCAACTTCGCTCGCACGGGGTTGATGCCCATGCAACGGGCTGCGAGCTCATCTTCGCGTACCGCAATCCACGCACGCCCAATGCGCGAGCGCTCAAGATTTCGAACGAGTAGCGCCACGCTGCACAGGATGAAGAGCAGGAGGAAGTACCAAGGGAGGTACGATCCACTTTGGAAGTCCACGCCGAACAGTCGAGGCGATGGCAATGGGTTGATGCCCTGTGTTCCCTTGGTGATGGTCTCGAGATTCCGTAACGCGTCTTGAACTATCTCGCCGAAACCGAGCGTAACTATGGCGAGATAATCTCCATGCAGCCGAATGGCAGGAAGTCCAAGCACGACCCCGGCAAGCGCGCCAACTACAATCGTCGCCGCCGTCGCGCTCCAGAAGCTCAGTTGGAACGGATAAATATCACACGTGAGAATGCCGTAACTGTAAGCACCAATCGCCATGAACGCCGCAACGCCGAGGTTCAGCAGTCCCGTATACCCAACGATGATGTTGAGTCCGAGTCCGAGGATGGCAAAGATGAATATCGGCCGGAAATCTTCCGCAAGTCCCAAGCCGGGGAATGCGAAGCCCTCAATGAAAGGGAGAAGCACCGCCAGCGCGAGCGCAATCGCATACCCCTGCAATTCTCTTGTGCGTGTCATCTACACCTTCTCCCGGCGTCTGCTGCCCAAGAGCCCAGAAGGTCGGAACACGAGCACCATTACGAGAATCGAGAAGACCGTAATATTGGTCCACTGCGTTGCGATATATTGGTCACTCATCGCACGAACAAGACCGATGACAAGACCGCCGAGAACGGCACCCGGGAAACTGCCGATCCCGCCGAGCACCGCCGCGGTGAATGCATCGATCCCAACGCGAAATCCCATCTGAAAATGGATCGTGTTGTTGTACAGGGCATAAACCACACTCGCGAACCCGCCAATCGCTCCTCCGAGCATGAACGTCTTCGTGATAATTCCATTCACATCGATGCCCATGAGCGAAGCGGCTGTCGGATCTTGTGCCACGGCACGCATCGCCTTGCCGAGCTTGGTCAAGCGCACCAGAGCGGTGAGACCCACCATCAGCGGCAGCGCAACTCCCACGACGAGTAGATCTGTCGCCGTAAAGCCCACGTTCGACTCGTCGCCGAGAAGGTTGTCATTGGAGACCAGCGCGGGAAAATCCTTCGGTGCAGACGCTGCATGCCCATTGTTGAACACGTCCATGGGGAGCCCACCCCAGAAGAGTCCAATGTTCAGTAGGACAAACGAGACACCAATTGCAGAGACGAGCGGGGCAAGGCGAGGCGCTTTACGCAGAGGCCGATACGCAAAGTGATCGATCGCACCATTCACGAAAGCGCAGAAAAGCGGAACGAGGACGAACAGCAGTCCACATTGAAGCGGCGCGGTTGCGAACGTCTGATCTTGGATCCCAAGGACGCCGATGAGGGTGAGCGCCATGAAGGCGCCCAGCATAAACAGATCCCCGTGTGCAAAGTTGATCAGCTCAACGATGCCATAAACCATCGTGTAGCCGAGCGCGATCAGCGCAATGATCATCCCGTTCGACAGTCCTGTGATGAGCTGTTGAACGAAAACTTCGAGATCAGACATGGGCCCCTGTCTCTCGTTCGAAAGTGATCACACAGTTCACGTTTACAGCGCCCCGCTCACGGACTTTACAAAAGTGAAGGCCCCGCTCTTCACGGTGTTAACGCTCAGGAGCTTCAACGAAGTATCGCCATTCGCGTCGAACGACCAGGTTCCGAGCGCTCCCTCGAAGTCCTTCGTAGCGGCAACCGCGTCGACAATCTTTGCTCGGTCTTTCTCATTCACTCGAGCGATGGCCTGCAATACCGCCTTTGTCGCGTCATAGGCGTAAACCGCGTAAGCTTCCGGCTCAATCCCAAAACGAGCTTTGTACTGCGCGACAAACTCCTT
>JADYYL010000485.1 GCA_020853655.1 Deltaproteobacteria bacterium | reverse complement strand
GGTGAGCTTTTCCATCACGTTTGCGAAGATCGCGCCGTCACCCCGCTTTGCATCCATCGTGGATTGGATGTGGAGTAACTGGGCCTTGTAGACCGCCTCGGGGTCCCACTGAATAAGGGTCTCTTGTCCGAGCTTCTGAAGAGTCTTGTACTTCGACATCTTCGTGTGCTGAAACTTCGTGCGGAACTTCCGGTCGACGACATAGGGAGCCATCGCGTCCGAAATGTGGCCGATCGCGCCCAGGCGCGCTGCCTCGAGCGCGAGCGCAGAGGAAGAAATATCGACTCCCATTCCGCCGATCATGATCGGACGGTAGTCTTTGCCTCTGAGGGAGAGGCGGAAGTCATCAAGAACCATGGAATTCTTCAAATCGGGCTCCTCAGAGTCTTTCATCGTCTCTCAAGCGCACTGTTCTAGGTAGGAGTTCTCCGACCCAGAGGACCACGCTTTGGACGAGACACCTCATATCTCACATCATCTCTTATGAGAGAAATGAGAGATTCCGCTACGTTGGTATGCGGAAATATCAGAATTTCCTGCATAAACCTCCCGGAACTATATATCTTTCTCAAGCACTCCGCGCGGTTGGACGAAGATCTTCAGTGATGCAGAAGACTTAACTACAGCAACAATCTCCTCCTGAGCAACCCGTTGACCGAGACCGAGACCGCAATCCACATCCCGCCTGGCGTGACGCTCCCCGCCAATAGTCCCCTGTGGATCCACCTTCCTGTGGAAGCGGCCCGCGTTCAGGAAGTTCGAACACTTCTCGCGAGCGGAAACATGCTGCTCACCGAGATCTCGGAACTTATTCTTAACGACCCAGTGTTCACTCTCGAGATCCTAAGCTTCGCGAACCGCGCGACCGGACCGGGATCGTCGACGCCGGTGTTCAGCGTCAACGCAGCGCTGTTCCGGCTCGGCGCCCAGGGCATGGGCCAGCTGTTCGACGACCTAGCTCTACGAACGACTCCGTCAGATCCGCTTGCTCAAGAAGAAATGTTCAAGCTGCGGACACTCGGGGTGCAAATCTCGCTCATCGCTCAGATACTGGCGGGGATCACCTCTCGAGAGAATGCCGAAGATGCACGCTCCACGGCGCTGCTCGCGGTCATCGGTCAGCTGCTGGCATGTTATAAGTTCGGGCGTGAGTATGCTGAACTTGCAGCGTCGATGAGTCGACCCTCGTTGATCTACCGGCTCAATCAGGATCGGCGCTTCGATGTGCGCACCGGTCAGCTCGCGTACCTCAAATCTCGCCGAATCCCTCAGCGGCTATACTTCGTGTTCGATCGCGAGTTTGCGTGCAAGGCACCGGGCCAGGCGGAGCTGCGGTTCATCGTCGATTCGGCTTATGAATTGGTGGAGAACTTCGAGCACGGAAAGTTCGATCGATATCGTCCGGGGGTCGAGCTCCCTGGGAAAAGTTCGCTTCGACTTCTCGGGGTGACGCCGAAACAGCAAGAGCAGATATACGAGCAATGTCTCGCCCACTTCACCGCGGTGCGGAAGAGAGACCTTCCCCCGGAAGAGACGCCGGCGGAGGTGGTCGTCGCAGAGGGGGCTCCAGCTGCATCGGCGACTACGGAGATTCCGGAAATCGAGTACATCGAGGCGGGAGAATCTGCTCCGGTGGAGCAAGGTTTCGAGTTTAGCTCGAAAGCTCAGGAGTTCTTCACGGTCATCGAGGACCTGTTCAAATCGCAGCGAAAGACTGACGAGCTCCTTTCGAATTTGTTGACGTTACTTGTTTCTGCCGGTCCGTATCAACGCGCGGCGCTGCTCGTGATGCAAAACAATCGCAAGCTCGCCGTTGTTCATGCGCTCGCTGGTCAGAGTGCCCCGACGGGGAAGATTTCAGTCGATGATCCGATTTCTCCGCTCGCACTCATGTCGACGAAGATTCGATCGTTCAACGCAACAGAGGTGGTGGACTTTCACGCGCCGTTCGGAATCTCCGCGTACGCAATGTCGCCGATCAAGGTAACGAATTTGCCGCCGGTTCTACTCTACGTCGATTGCGGTCAGGCGAGGTGTCTCCCGTTTGAAGGCCGCAAGATCTTCCGGCTCGTCGTCGGCCTCCTCAACAACTTCCTCTCCCAGAACGGCGTCCGCCAATAATCTGGGACGGAGCCCGATTCCGGCTATCCCCCTCGATTCGCTCGATCTAATTTTAATCGGGCTCCGTCCCCAGTTTCCTCCTCGCGAAGGGCGATGAGGGTTGAGGACGAGTTGGTTAATGGGGACGGAGCCCCATTAATTAAAAGTGTAGGAATATCGGGACGCTCCCAAGAACTGGGCTCCGTCCCCAGTTTCCTGTCCCGAGTTTATTAGTATGCGTGAGTATTCGTGCCGTTCGTCGGTGTGGTGTTCAGCGCCTGAATCAGCTTCTGATCCTCCGCGACTTGGGCAGTGGCGGTGGCGAGTGCCACGCTGAGCGAGTTGCGAATATCGTTCTTCGAAACGACGGGGCCTTCGCTCGATCGCGTCCCAACGTATGAGCCGTTGTACACAACGTTGTTCCGGTTATCGAGGACCTGCACCTGGATGGCGGCTTCGCTCTGGATCTGCGCCGTCGCCTTCGTGGTGACTTTCGTTCTCCACTTTGTGATCTGCCCCGCGAGGCGATACGGAGATGTCGGTGAGACCTGATAGCCCTGTGACTTGAGCGCATGCGTGAGGCTCTGCTCCGCCAGCCGCGCAACGTCCCCACTCGCCTCGGTGTAGGCCGACGTTCCTTCGCCCGTCACGACCGGAGTTCGTGCGTCGTTGAACATGCCGACCGCAAGCGATTTCCCCGCACCAAGTCTGCTGTAGGTTTCTTGTTCCGTGCGCGGCACGGTATCGAGCACAATCGAGTCGCCAACCCGCGGCGAGCAACTGACGAGCGAACCGGCGATCAACATCGACGCGGCCACGGTGAAAAAGCGAGATCGTCCGAATGATTGTTCCATCTGCGTTACTCCTCAACAATGAGATTAAGAGAAAAATTCACCTCTATGGCGAGAGGCCATTTGAGATCCTCCGGTGGGGAATCTCAGATGGCTCTCAGCGCGAATCAGCAGATTGCAGCTGATTGAATACTTCGCTTCCGCCTGCACAAACCCGTATGCGCGCCGCACACCCATCTCAAGCAGTAAGGAGCCATTTTTGAAGTGGCTTCGACACTGCCTGCGTCAAAAGAGAGCGGACCACGGCGGCTCAGTCACGAACCGCCGTCCGGTTTGAGAACGTTCCTGCTTCCCATGATCGCCGCGCGGTTACCCTCAGCGGACGTTCTGCCGATAAGAAGCAGTGAGACGATACACCTGGACGGGGTCCGTGTACAGATTTACTCATCGACCTATGGATTCCGATCTGGGCGATATGCCGACACGACTGACCAGGCCAAAGACGCCGATGCTCGATGAGACGATCTGTGGGGCAACAGTATTGTCGTTTGCGCGCACAATCTTGCTCGCCGCGGCCCTTCTCGCCGCCAGCGGTTGTGCATATCTCCCACAAAACCTTGCCTACGAAGGCCCCCAGCCACGACCGGAGTCACTCGAAAGCTACTATCAGACGGATGGTGCCTACACCTCCTTCACCGAGGAGCTCGTCGAATCTTCCGAGGGGATCGACTACCGACTGATTGAGATCGAGTCGACCTACGGCCCCGTGATGTTGGACTACTACTCGAGCGGCACGCCAAACCCGAATCTCGTCATCGTCTTCCCGATCCTCGGGGGCAACTATTACATTGAGAAGCACTTCGCCCGTTACTTCGCCGAGCACGGCCTCGACTCGTTGATCATTCGCCGGAACAGCGAATTCAAAGATCCGGAACGACTTTTCGAAATCGAAGAGGTGCTTCGTCAGGGTGTTGTTCGAGATCGAATCACGCTCGACTTCCTTCGAGACGCACTCGGCAAGACAGAGCTTGCGAGCTTCGGCATCAGCCGCGGAGCGATCAACGCCTCGATCCTCGCGGGTATCGACCCGCGCTTGAAATACAACGTCCTTGTCCTTGGTGGCTCGAATCTCGCGAAGTTAATGGAGAAGTCTGACCAACCCGGTCTCAAGCGCTATCGAGAGCGCGCCGGTGCGAAGAACAATATCTCTGAAGCAGAGCTGCTCAAGTATATCGCTGAGACCGTCCGAACGGACCCGGCGAAGGTCGCGCCGCACATCGATTCGCGCAATACGCTGATGGTGCTTGCCGCGCTGGACACCACCGTACCGTTTCGCTACGGCATGCAGCTTCGCCGCCAGATCGGGCAGCCGGAGACCATCTTCCTGCTCGCCGATCACTACACCAGCCTGCTCTTTACACAGCTCGCGCATCTCTTTCTGCCCTCGCGCGAGATCTGCTTCTTCCCGATGGATTACGTCGAAACAGAGGCGCTTGGTTTCTACCGAAAGAGTTTTGGCCTCGGAGGTGGCGGCGTGAAGAAGCTCTCATTCTCGACCGTGAAAGTACCGTTCGGTGTCTTCGAATCGATACGGTGCATGTCGCGGAGTGAGTGCCGGCACAAAATGCTGGCGGAGCAGGCGAAGACCGAGAGGCAGTATCGAGTGCGCTCACTGCCGATTGCCTTGTCGCGACCGACGTCGCAAGGAAGAGATCAAGCAATAGTGACGGAGTGATCGAAATTCGCAGCGGACCGACCGACTTGCGACGTGTTCTCTCGCTCCTCAAAAATTCAACTGCCATTCGTTCCTCAAATACAAACCTCTCCGTTCGGGCGATTGCCAGTCAGCGACTCTTGAGAGCAGCTGAATCACAATCGCCGTAGAACAAACCTTCTGAATAACAGGAAACTCCTTTCCGGAGCGCGTCTTCTGTGAAGAAGGCCGCGCTCCGGAGGTTGAACGGGACTACGCCACCCGGGTGCCGCTCTCGCGAACCGACGCGTGATCCGCAACGTAGAAGCGCACGACAGGCTTCTTCTTGCGGAACTCCGCGATGTTCCACACGGCGCACTGGGACATCGTAGACTTCAGGCCGCCGAGGATTGTGTCCATCAGCGAATCGACCGTGTACTTCACCGGCGTCCAGAAATCGACGCCTTCGGGCACGGTCCGGCTCGACTTACGCCCGCGCCACTCCTGGTAGGCAGCCGAGGCGAGGCCCATGTAATGCGCCTCGAACTGCGGAGGCTCCTCACCGGACCTCTTCTTGCGCTTCTCATCGGGGTTCTTCCGAGCCCGACGCTTCTCCGCAGGAGATTCCTTGCACTGCGTGAAGAGTTTGCCGCTCATCACTGCCCACGCCCCGGCGGCAAGAGCCAACGCGACTGCGCGCGGGCCCTCGATACCACCGTCCGCGATGCTTGGAATGCCGTAGCGGTTCGCCATGGCTGCGCACTCGAGCACCGCCGTGAACTGCGGGACGCCGACGCCGGTGACTCCGCGCGTCGTGCATGCCGCCCCCGGTCCCATGCCGATCTTGATGCAATCGGCGCCGGCCTCGATCAGATACAGGACACCTTCCGGCACGCAGACGTTGCCTGCCATGACGAGGGCACCTTTGCCGAACTCGCGCTTGATCATCTTGATCATGCGCGCGTTCGCCTTCGAGAACCCGATCAGCGGATCCACGATGAAGCCGCCGACCTTGCCGACCTTCATGAGCGCCTCGGCCCGTCGAATGGACGCATCCGGGTCGTCGATCCCGAGGGTGATCCACAGTTTCGGACCGAACTCGCGCACCCAGTCGGACTGGATGCGGAGGTCAGTTGCGGGATCCTTGTGCGCATGACGTGGCGCGGGGTGGATCATGTTGTACTTCGCGCCCGCCCTCCACAACTCCTCCCCGGAGGCCGGGGGCATGTTGGCGGGAATGATCGGGACTCCGATTG
>JADYYL010000484.1 GCA_020853655.1 Deltaproteobacteria bacterium | reverse complement strand
TCGGTGAGTTTTCATTCATTCTGGCGGCGCTGGGCAGACAACTCGGCCTGCTGACCGATGTCGCGACGAATGCGCTCGTTGCGACATCCATCATCTCGATCACGCTGAACCCGATCCTGTATCGGATGATCGACCCCGTTCACCGTTGGGCTGAACGCCAACGTGCCGTGCGAGAAGTGTTTCGCTTTTGCTCTCGCGCCCGAAAACAGGTTGAGGATGAGATGCAGGTCCACGACGAACAGCGGAAGCGCATCGCACCTCAAGCCGTTGTTGTCGGGTATGGTCCGGTGGGAAAGATAGTCGTGCGATTACTCCAAGGGAACGGGTTGCGCGTCCACGTTGTGGAGATGAACCTTGAGACCGTGAGATCGCTGAACGCAGAGGGGATCCATGCGCTGTACGGCGACATTTCCGTTCCTTCTACGCTTGAAGATGCTGGGATCGCATCTGCGAGCAGTCTTATCCTCAGTTCGACGTCTGTGCCAAACGCGAAGGAGGTCGTCCGCGAAGCAAAGGAACTCAATCCGCAGATTCGAATCCTCGCTCGGTCGGCCTACGCGCGAGAGTCCGTCGAACTACGGAATGCTGGGTGCGACGTTGTTTTCTCCGGCGAGGGGGAAGTGGCGTTTGCGATGCTCGAAGAGATCCTCCGAGACTTCGGCTCTACCACTGCGGAACTCGTTCAGGAGCGGGTTCGAGCTCGCGAAGAGCTCTACGGGAATTCGGATACTTAGTGCCAAAAGACACTTTGTTACATCTTGAAGCGTTCACCATTGGCCAGGAAACACCACGAATGCCCATTTCAGTAGCGCCGTTCTACCGATTTGTCCCGAGCAGATGAGGAAGGTTTTTGTCCTAATTGCCGATGAGAAACTACAGTGCGTTCTCAGCGGTAAAATATGCAGTACTCGATTTCGTGGGCCCGTCTCATTCGCGGCGTCGCTGTTTTCAGCGTCGCGCTTTGCGTAGTGCTGTGCTGTCGCGGAGCTGCGACAGCCGCACCAGCGCTCGAATATGGCTCGGACGCGAAGGTCCCGCCGGGCGCGGTGCGCTCTGTGCGAGCCACTCTCACCAACGACTACAAAATCGACTCGCTCATCTCGGGTTACAAATGGACCCCGACGACGATCACTTACAGCTTCTACGAAGACAGTGTCTTTGGCGGTGCGTACTACGGAACCGAAACGAATGTTCGTGAAGTGAGCGAGGCGGTCAAGAATAACTGCCGACTCATCTTTGCGTGGTATCAGACTGTTATCAACGTGACGTTTGTGGAGGTTGAAGAGAGCGTCTCCAATGTTGGGTTGATTCGAATCATGGATTCCGACAACCCAGGTTACGCTTATGCGTACTATCCATTCGGTAACACGATGATGAGTGTCGCCGGGGATGTCCACCTGAAGACGACCTATGATCGTCTTGGTGACACCAACGGATTCCAGCACCAACCTGGGCAACACGGTTTCGTGTCGCTGATCCACGAAATCGGGCACGCGATGGGACTCAAACACCCGCACGATAGTTCCCCAAATCTTCCTGCCGGCGAGGATACCCACACGAACACGGTGATGTCGTATCAGTTCTATGGAAATTCGCCTGGGACGCTGATGGCGTATGACATCAAGGCGCTCCAAGCGCTCTACGGTGTTCGCGACCATCGTGTGTCGGACACTATCTATCTGTTTACGCGCGGTGCGCTTGACCAGTACTCGATTAGTGGGGCAGTGAGCCTCGATCCCTCGGGACCCACGAAGCAGACCATCTGGGACAACGGTGGCTACAATTCGATCGATCTCTCGGGGATTGCCGCGAGCGGTTCGGGCTACCGGCTCGATCTGAAGCCGATGGGGTGGTTGTCGACGAACGACGCCTTTCAAACCACGTACTATACTGTCGGGACCTCTGTCGGTCGCGATGTCGCCATCAATCGTGTCGTGAACTCATCGGGGAGCGACACGATCTATGCAAACTCCGCTGCGAATCTCTTTGCTGGATACTCTCCAGGGCGCTCCGTTGGAAACGACGTCATTTTCGACGCCACCGGGACTGACGTCATTGACCTCTCGTCGTACGGTGCCAGTGCAGTCACCCAGGTGACAGCGGGCAACGACCTCCGCCTTGAACTCGGCGGCGATGGGTCAATCACGCTGAAGAACTACGTTGTGTCGGGCGATCGCCCCACCATTCAATTCGTGGCAGGGGTCACAACGATGATCGTGGGCGATGCGACGGTTACGGAAGGAGACTCCGGCACGAAGCTACTTTCAATCCCAGTTGCGCTCTCTGCTCCTGCGAGTGGAGCGATCTCTGTTGATTTCGCCACCTCGGACGAGACTGCCACGGCGGGGAGCGACTATGTTGCGACCTCGGGGACTCTCTCCTTTGCACCGGGTGAGGCAAGTAAGATCATTTCGATCACCATCAACGGCGATACTGCCGTTGAGTCCGATGAAACGCTCAGAGTGACGCTCTCCAATGCGGTGGGTGCCGTCAGTGTTGTCGATTCCTTCGGAATTGGAACGCTCTCCAACGACGATTCGCCGAACCAGCCACCAGTTGCATTTGCCTCCTTCTCGGCCGCATCAATGCGGATCCCTGCAACGGTCACGATGTTCGGGGCCGGCTCTGTGGATCCTGACGGAAGCATCGTGTCCTATGATTGGGATTTCGGTGACGGCTCAAGCGGAAGCGGTGCAACTGTGGCGCACATTTACGCAAGCGCCGGGACGTTTAACGTCACACTGACCGTTACCGATGATGACGGCGCGAGCGGGACGACGTCCTTCTCTCTCTCGCCGAGTGATTCGAACAATATGCTGCCGGAAGCAGTGCCCACGGCC
>JADYYL010000483.1 GCA_020853655.1 Deltaproteobacteria bacterium | reverse complement strand
CGAGCGGTTTGAGAAGGAAACCTACCGAGCCCCAGTTCCGGCCTCGATCGACATTCGCCTTTCCGAGCCACTCAGTTTCCAGAATCTCGTCATCCTTGAAGACAACGGGCGGTCGCTCTCAGTCGATCCGATCATCACTCGTTTCTCGCCCGAACGAAGCATCGAAAACGCTGGCCCTGGGTACTATTTTTTCAGACAAGAGGGTGTCCAAACCTTCGTTTACTTCAATCCGCTCGACAGCACTGAAGGGGTGAACCAACCCCGGCGCTTCGTGCTCAAGCGATGTGCTCTCGAACAGCTAACTCCCCCCATCACGTCCATCAACCCGCAGCCGCTCTCCGCCTTCAACCGTCTCGATACCCCCTTTCCGCGGGGTTCACTCTCCGGGGTGGAGCTGAACCATCGTGGCGCGCAGCCTCTCCGCGTCGGGGTTGGGGCGAATGGCATGAACCTCTTTGGCATCACACCGATGCTGCAGACGTTCACAGAGGTCTACGGAATCAATCCAGCGACCGCGCGGCTCGAGGGGGAGCAAACGAGGCTCTTCGATGCATTGCTTGATTTCTTCGCGGCGATTCTGCGCGAGGATTCCATCTCGCCGTTCCGTAAGGTGGAAGAGATGATCGGAGACGGGCGCTTCCACTGTGGTTCGATGGCCGAACTCCTCCGCACAACGCTGAATTTCCTAGGGATAGAGGCATACCGTTTCGGAGCGGCCAACGACTGGTGGGGGCACGTGCTGCTCCTCGTTCGTCACGGCGACTCACGTTGTGCGATCTTGAGTGGATACGACCGCCTTCGTCTCGATTTCTGTCCTGGCGATCAGACAATCAACGAAGTCGACGCTCAGCTGAGCATGGCCGCGTATCACCGGAGTCAAAATCTGGAGAAGGTCGAGTCGTACTATTCGAAGCGCGACGCACATCGCCGTGATGGAACGCTCTATGGATGGCTCGCGAACATTCTCACGCGAGGGATGTATGTCCTCTATCCGTCGACGATCGAGTTCAAGGGTGACTATCTCGTGTTCCCCCTCCAACCTGGGGATCGACTCCTCCTCGATCCCCGAGGAGGAAGGCGTCACTCACTTGAGGTGTGGGAGTCCGCTACTGGGAATCCGTCCGGTGTCGCGATGCTCGAATGGGTGCAGACCAGCGCGTCATTCTCCCGCGCATTGGAGCTCCCCTTCGCTGCTCGGCGAGTGCTCATCGACGGTCCCGAAACATCTCGGACCCGAGTCCTCTTCTCCGACGGAGTGGAGCTCCCGGTAGGCGAAGCGAATGACAAGCTTGCCAGTGGATACATCCACGAGTTCACGGTGACGAATCTCTCCCCGTTCACACGGGTTCGTGTCTCCATGAGCTTTAACCCGTTCATGCTTCCGCTCTTCGCTAATGATCTCTTCACGACAAGAACGACCCCTGCGTTTCTGCTCGCACAATCTCCGCTCCAAAAGTTTCTCTTCGAAAGGCAGCATGAAATCATTTCTGTTTTTTCATCGACCGCCGAGCATCCGTTTGTCGTAGCGCTGAGCGAAGAGGCTCTTGATGAGCGACTCGGGATCCCTCCCATGCGCAAACAGCCGCCTCGGCGGCGTCTGACGAGGCGCGCGAATACGGCTCATTGAAGAAAGTGCGTAAGACTTCGGAGCACAACGGAAACGGGCCCGCGGCTGCGCGGAGAGCGTCCTGTTAGGCGTTCGAAGCGGGCCGGATATCAGACGCTCCCTCCTGAGCGCGCGAAGCGGTCGAACAGATCAACTCCGATGGGGCGCTCGGTTGTCGTGCCGGCGGGGTCTCTCGCTTCTTCCGCATCAGCGGTTTCTCGATCAGCTGATAGGAAAGCGTGCCGCACACTATCGAAAGCATGAAGACGCCGAGAGCACGGGTTTCCACACCGACTCTCCACGGGAAGAGCTGTATGAGCGGATAGTGCCAGAGATACATCCCATACGAGATCAAGCCGAAGGTGCGTATCGGCGCCCAGCCGAGAATTCGAACGACAAAAGACTGAGGAGCGGAATTCACACCCACGACGAGCATGACGCACGAGAGAGCAACGGCGTTCGTGATCACGACGGACAAAATGTATTGCCGAAAGGTAAACGCCCAGCCCAAGTAAACATGGAGGAAAACCCCGCTGAGGAGAACGACTCCGCCGTATCTTCCTATCCACTCTTGCACCCGCGAGGCGAATGCGGTCCTTCCCGCGAGCACGGCCCGAGCGGCCGCGGCCAGCGCGAAGACGTCGAGCCGGAGGTCCGTGCCATCGTAAAGCCGCCGCCCGCTGACACGCCCCATCGTCCAGCGGGAAACAAGTCCATAACGGTGGAGCTGAATGATGAGGAACAGGCCAAGGCACGCAATCGCAAGGGCTTCTGGCGTTTTCCAGCGGCGAAGGATCAGGAAACAAAAGGGAGCCCAGAGCACACAGAATTGCAGTTCGATAGAGAGAGACCAGAGATGCCCCAGATCGCGAAGTCCATACCAGCTTAGCGCCCGGCTCCAATTGACCATGCCAAGCAATCCAATCAGTGCCTGAGGCAGCGTGCGGTCCGGGTACTTCCGAAAGGCATAACTATACGCGAGGTAGACGACGAGCATCGCGATGAGCGCTGGATACAACCGAAGCGCCCGGCGCAGATAAAATGAGCGAATGGATATTGTTCCGCGCTTCTCGAACTCTTTCAGGAGAATTCCCGTGATCAGAAATCCACTCAGCGCGTTGAAAATGTCGACGCCGTAGAGGATGCCAGGGAAGGAGAGCAGGCGCGCATGAAACGCGACAACCGCGCAGATCGCAAACGCCCGGAGTCCATCAAACCCTGCGACGTAGCCGACTGCCGCCGTCGCCTTGTTGGCCGACGACGGGACCGGAAAAGGGACAAGCTCGGCGGTGTTCGTCGAAGCCCCGGAGACCACGCGAGACTACGCAGCCTTCAGAAGGACGGTGCTATCGCCAAAAGTATAGACATTGAGATTGTCTGAACCCTGATTGAAGCCGTAGCGAACAGCTCCACCGATGGACCGGAGGTAATCACGAGCTTCCTTGCGGTCACCCGACCGAAAGAGATTCGTATACTTTGTCCGCTGCTCCGCATTGGCGAGGAAACTCTCGTCGATCAACGCCACAGCGCGTGTTTCGATCACAACAGTTCCAACAGCTTCACGCGTGTTCACCTCCGACAACACCCGTTCGATCGAGATGCGAGTCTGACCGTCTGCGAGTGGAGCCTCTGGTACCCCCTCAACCGCATTGGGTGGAATTGGGCGAAGATCGATCGAACGTCCTTCGGGATAAACCAACACGATACGTCGGACCGGGTCTCTGTAGATGGAATAGGTCCCCGTTGCGAGCGGAAGGAGAACCCCGCTTGCGCTCTTGAGGTAAGAGTCTGTCGTCATTTCGGACGGGGCCGCGCCGTCTTCCTGGGTAACGCCCTGATTCACAAGGAAAAACTGGTCCAGCAGGACGAGATGTCCGGATTCGATGCGGACCTTCTCCCGTTCGTTACCCGAGGGCTCTCTCGCCGGATAAACGCTCTCCGATTCGTAATGTTCCATAGAAAAGCGAACTCCGAGAAATAGTTCCGCCGCTTTCGCGTCGGCGACTATCTTAATTGTAAAGGACACCCCACAAAGGGACGATATTATGAACAAGAACAGCGGTCCGGCGAAGGCTCCTCTCAGCCAGAAGCTCCTCGATAAGAAGCTTCAGCGAAATTTGAGTGCGTTCGAACCCGACGAGCCGGCAGCTGATAATTGGCCTTTTTTGGTTTCAAGTCAAAGGTTGAGCTCTGTGGACATGCAAACGAACGCTGAAGCTGAGGTATCGAAACCGGCGCTCATCTTTGACGCTGACTCAATTACCCTCACCGGAAAGTTCACCGACGAGCTTGCGGCCTACCGCGCTCGGAAGAGCTGGAACGATGCTCTCGCGACATTCTTCCTGCTGGAGAAGGCGCGCGACTTCGAAATGAAGATATCATTCGAGGACGGCGAAGAGGCCTACGTTCTCCGCTGCGCGTTCCACTCCGCCTGCGGTCGCTATGCCTTCTGGAGACTCGTCAATCATCAAGCGCCGGAAGTGGAACTGAAGCTCTATACATCGAACATGGTGAGCAAACGATCCGCTCGGTTCCTACTCGGATCATTGTGGAACAATCAACCGCCCGCTCCATGGGTGACATCGCCTGACGCAGCACTAGAGTCGTGCGACCGGGAGGTTCAGTCGACGAAGAGTGTCATTCTCTCGCTTCTTCGATACTTCAATAAGAAGTCGTAATCCGGCGAGTCGGTCACTCCATCATCTCGTCGCAGCACCTCCCCCACGAGAGGTGCGCATACGCGCCACGCCGTGGCCGCACCACTCGTTGACCCCCCACGATCGGCGTTCTATATCGAGTCATACTGTCAGCCCTGCCCCGGAGTGGTTTCCATGTCCCATTCGGCTCCCCCGACTTCGTCATCCTTACAGACTCCATCCGCCACGGTGAGCTTCGCGGACGTTGCACACCAAACGCTGATCTTCGACACGTCAGAACCGACAGCGCGACTCGTGCTCGAGCTCACGGATACCCCCTGGGTTCAGCGACTGCGCCGCTTAAAACAGACCGGCAATACGAACCTCGTTTACATGTTCGCGGAGCATTCTCGGTTCGGCCATAGCCTTGGCGTCGCATATCTTGCGACCCGACTGATGCGAAGCCTGAAGAAATATACGCCAGACATGGTTGCTCCTTATGAACTCGCGGTAGCAGCCGCAGCACTCCTCCACGATGTCGGACACGTCGCGCCCGGCTCCCACCTCGGCGAGAAGATCTGGAGTCCTCGGGGCCGAACCGCGCACGAAAGAGTCAGTGTCCGCGTTCTGACAGAAGATAGAGCGATTCGCTCGGTACTCGAGCGATATGATCCGCGGCTTCCGGAAATCGTAGGGAAGATCCTCTCGTCGGATGAGACCCTCCCCCCTTGGACCGTCCAGATCATCTCGGGCGGCGGATGGAACGCCGACCGTGGAAACTGGACGATTGTCGATAGCACCATGGCGAGCGTCACCTATGGACGTTACAACGTTGCCGCGTTGATTGACGCCTTCCGCATCTCCGAGGATGGCACTCTGGTACTTCAGGAAAGCCGACTCGACGCGCTTACACATTTCTTTGTCGCCCGCGACTCGATGTATCGCCAGGTGTATCAGCACCGAGTGACACAAGGCGTCGATCTGCTTTGTGAGCACATCGTCGTCCGGATTCGGGAATTGTTGTCGAACGCGCGAGCGACACCAGAAACCGCACAAACTTTCCTCCAGTCAATCGGAGTCTTCTGCGACCTGACGATGGCTAGAGCGCTCCTCAGTGACGACTACGGTCGCGAACTGGGTCTCGACTCAATTTTCGCCATGTCGGAAGGATGGTGGTCGTATCACGTCGAGCGCTGGTGCGAGACTCATGACAACATCCTCGCGGACCTCGCGCAGAGGCTGCGCGACCGCCGGCTTCTGAAGACCGTTCGACTCGAAGCGGGAGACACGTCTCTCGTTCGGCGCGCGACCGAGGTGGCTGCCCAACTCGGACTCGATCCGCGTTACTACGTTCTGGAGGTTTCCAATGCGGACCGCCATCGCGGCAAATCGGAAGAGCTCCCTCGCGTGCTACTGGATAGTGGACACCTTGTGGAAGTGACGGATGTGGAACCGCTGATCGCAGAGCTGCTCCAGCGTTCGGACCGAACGAGAAGTTGGATAGCGGTCCCAAAAGAAGTTAAAGAAAAGCTCGGCAGAATCCGATGATATTCATGTGCGCATGAGCACACGGGCCGCCCAAATTCTGTCCAGATTCCACACAGATCCTGTCTCGTCTGGAGACAGTTGAT
>JADYYL010000482.1 GCA_020853655.1 Deltaproteobacteria bacterium | reverse complement strand
GTCGATGAGGAGCGAGCGATGGTCCAGGTTGAACCGTTGAGCTAACAGCCAAGGGGCGGTTATGCCGCCCCTTGAGTTGCCCGTCACCGAGAGCTCTGCATCGAGAACTCTGTACTGAGAACTCAAACCTCTGGCGGCCCGAAAATTGCCCGGCACCTAGGAGAACATCCCCCGGGCGATCATGTAGACGATGATGGCGATGATGAGCATGAGGACGAAGCGGCTGAAGTTCATAGGCGGGGTACCGAGCGAGATTGTCTAGAAGAGGCTTCCATCAGAACCTCTTGATTGCGTGAGGGAGAGAGGGCCCGAGCGACCTCCTCTCTCACTCATGTCTGCTCAGCGAGTCATCGAAGATTCGCGGATGGAACGTACAAGCCGGTCTCGTTATGCACCATCTTCGGGGTGATGTGCGAATTTTTGCACGCTGCACTGCTCGAGGTGCTCGATCGCAAGGCGGGGAGAGAATCGACATGAGATCGGCCCGCACAACCTTGATTTGAGGCGCCGTCCGGGAGATTCTCTGTCGGACTACTCGTCTTCATCCCAAGATCGCCGGAGCAGCATCATGTCTTTTTCATTTCGCGTGCTACCTATTTTTCTCATCATCGCGTCCACGGCAGCATGCAGTGGCGGAGGCGACGACAATGCATCGCAAGGCGCTTGCTCGGCAGCAAAGATCTCCGGTGGCGAAAGTTGTTCGGATGGTCAACCGAATGTTGCCTACATCCTGACATCAGGCCCCTCGGGCGGGTTCGAGTGCACCGGGTCATACATCTCGCTGACTGCCGTGCTCACCGCAGCGCACTGCTTTGCCCCCGATACGACGGAAGCGACCATTGCGTCCCGCGGCGCCGTTCGTCGTGGAACAGAGTTCACGGTGCACCCATTGTACGACGGCTCCGTCGATTCGCCGTACGATATCGCGGTGTTGAAAGTTGACGTCCCGCTCAACAACGCCCCCCTTCCTCTTCTGATCTCGCGCGAGCCTCAGCTCGGAGAGGAGCTCGTTGCCTATGGCTACGGCGAGGATCAGAACGGCCTCGGCGCTGTGGGCCGAATCGAATCGGGCGAGAGCCCACTCAAGGCAGCGTTCATCACTTACATTGGAAATGACTTCGGTAGCATCGCGATCACGTCCGCTGGTGATGGCAGCGTGTGCCCGGGAGATTCCGGTGGGCCAGTCCTCGCGAAGGATGGGTCAGGTCGTTACGGGATCATTGGCATCACTCGAGCAGGCGTTGGCATCTGCGATGCGGATGCAGATGTTCCAGCGTTTCTTTCGAGCACGCAGACAAGCGCCGCGATCCAGTTTCTGAACGAAGTTGCCCCTGATGCCGCAGTAAACTGAGGTGACAGGACAGCGCAGATGCCATTCAGCACGAAGATTCGGCTTCCCGGCAAGAAAGAACGCTCATCACATCCGGTCGATGCTTGTCGCCTGAATGGCGCTGTGGTTGAGAACACCGCTCGCCTTACCCGCCGAGATTCGAATCAGCTGAGGTGATTCGTGCCGAACACCGAGGGAGTCGGCGACCCAACCCGAGAGTTCCCGCTGTTCGACGACGTTGACCCAGTAGAGGGGGAGACCCCACTGGTAAAGACGAACCACACTCGCTGCGGCTGTCGAAACAGGACATCGCGTGGAGTGCTTGAATACGTAGCACTCCGTGGGGAGCGCCTTGTCCTCGAGAGGAATGATTGTTGGTGAGGTCATATTCTCCGGTAGATGCGAGTCCCTCAGTTGACGGTCCACGCCGTTGAAATATTGCGTTCTTCTCTACTCTCGCTGTTCAACCTGCAGAACACATCTGCCTTCAATCAAAAGCGGCGACGGCAAGCACCCCGACGAGAATAAGCAAAATGCCTATACAGTCAAAGAGAACTCCGACCTTTCGCAGCACTCTACTCTCCACATACCCAGTCGCGTAGACGATCGCATTCGGCGGCGTTGATACGGGGAACATGAATCCAAATCCTGCGGCAAACGTGCAAGCGAGCGCAAGAACAAGGCCAGCGGCCGAGGGAGCCCCCGCTTGAGAGATCACGATCGGGAGAATCAACGACGCGGAAGCCGTGTTCGATGCGAACTCAGAGAGAAAGACGGTTCCCAAAATTGCAATCATGGTGAAGAGAACTGGAGAATCGCCAACAACTCTTCCGAGCCCGCTCGCAAGCTCAGGCGCAAGTCCCGAACTCATCAACATAGCGCTCAATGAAAGGCCTCCTCCGAAAAGCAGCAGAGTGCCCCACGGAACTTCACCAAGATCGTGCGCTTCGAGGTTCCCCTCTCCCCCACTGCGCGCCGGCAAGATGAAGAGTAAAGATGCAGATGCGCATGCAATGGAGGCGAACGAGAAACGGGAGTTCCACCAGTCACGCCAGTCCGGAAAAATCCCAAACTGAAACAGGAGATCGGGGACGATCCAGAGTATGACGGTGACAAGAAACACGATCGCCGTTTGCCACTCTGCGCGGGAAGTTTTGTCGAGCGTATCGACGAGTTCAACCGTCTCGACGCGAACGTTTGAGTCGAGGGGCAGCAGATTGCGGAACAGCGCGAATAGACATGCGAATGCCGCCAGCGAGAGCGGAAGTCCGTAGGCCAGCCAATCGATGAAAGACACTTGGTATCCCGCCTTTCTCAACAATCCGTAGGCGAGGATGTTCGGGGGTGTCGAGACGGGAGTTGCAATACCACCGGTGTTTGGGGCAAAGGCAGCGGCGAGAAGCAGGCGATGCGTGAAACGTCGGAGAACGTTCGCGTCGGT
>JADYYL010000481.1 GCA_020853655.1 Deltaproteobacteria bacterium | reverse complement strand
AACGGGTCGCTCAGCCCGACGGAACGAAAGCTCCTTCTTGAACTCGACTCACGTCGGGTGCAGCTCGAACAGAAGAAAGAAGCGCTCGATCGCCGGGAACTCGATCTCCGCAATCAGTCGCAGGTGTTATCGGAGCGGCTCGCAGAGCTTCGCAGCTTGACCGCGAAGATGTCTGAAGCGAAGAAGGAAAAGGATCACCGATATCAGACCCGGCTTGAGCAGCTCGCGAACGTTTACGGTGCGATGAGCCCGGAAGAGGCTGCGGGACTGGTGTCCCGTCTTGAAGACGACACGGCCATTGAGCTTCTGCAGCGTATGCCGGAGAAACGCATGGGCCAGATCTTGAGCTTCATGGATAAGGACCGCGCTGTCGACCTGACCAAGATTCTCACCGACCGGCAAGATCCGCTCGGCTAGACCCGGCCATCAGAAAGTCCTGAATTTCAGGCGGTGCGGGGTGACTCGCGCCGCCTTTTTTATTGCCTGGCAGCGCATTGAGCGGTTTCTGAACGGCTGTCCACGAGAGGCCTCGCCGCGCGGGTTCTCACCCAGGCAACCGTGAATGCGCGGGATATTTCTCGAAACCCTCTTGTCTCCGATTCTCCACGCCAATAAAGTGCGCTGATCGAGATCATTCTCAGGGAGACGACGATGGAAGCGCAACCGCACAGCTCAGAGCACACGAGTGTTCAATACCGGAAGAAGGCGATCTCCTACGATCTCAATCAACGGCTTGTGCGCCCGCGTCAGCAGGCGATCTACGATCTCTTTGCGAAGCTCTTCCCTCCACAACCAAACTGGAAAGTTCTCGACCTCGGTGTGAATGGCTCGCTCGAGTCCCGTGACGAGTATTTCTTTGAGGCGAGCTATCCGTATTTGCACAACGTCGTCGGATCGGGCCTTGAGGATGCAAATTATTTTTCTCGATTCTTTCCGGAGACGACTTACGTTCAGGGCGATCGCTCAGGGCGATTGCCATTTGCCGATAACGAATTCGATGTCGTGTTCTGTAACGCCGTCATTGAGCATGTCGGGGGCAATGCCGCTCAAGCCGGATTTTTGCGAGAGATTTTTCGAGTGTCCAAGCGCTGCTTCGTGAGCACGCCGAATCGATGGTTCCCGATCGAGATGCACACGGTGCTTCCACTCGTGCACTACCTGCCGACGCCGATGTATCGGAAGATTTTTCAGACTCTCGGTTTCGAGTTCTTCTCGAAGGAAGAGAACTTGAATCTCCTCGATCGTCGAGCGTTCCGGGCGCTCGTGCCGAATGAGCCGAACATAAAGATGTGCGGAGTTCCCTTCCTCGGATTCACCGCGAACATCGTTCTGGCTCGGGGTGCGGTCGAGAACTGACGCCGTCCTCCGACGCCGACGACGATCCGCCTCCGACCCCGCTTCGCTTAGCGACCCGCGAAGGCCTCGACAGTGATCGACGTGACGACTTCATCGTTCGGAATGCGCGAACGGTGAAATAGTCGTTCGCAGTGCGGTGACCGGCGAGGTCTTGCTCCGCCGAAAGTTTCGGACGGCTGGCGACGTGCTGCTCTTCGGTGACTACTCGGAGGACAGCTCGCGAGATGTTGTGCTCTCCGCCATTCAAGAGAACGCGGTTCCTCGGTGATCCTCCAGTGTCGGGGCGTTCCGGGCGTGAGACTTGGAGACGCTGGTGACCTGTCTGTATGCAGAGATTCCCGATGGCGATGGCGCGTGCGAGCAGTCGCATACATCCGCTCTGCCGATTCGCAGCCGGCGACGGTGACAGGGCACCCGAAGCGCGATGCGCGTGAAACTCTCCCGTCTCACCTGCGACGAAGACGCTACGATGGTGGCTAGCCCCAGCGTAGCTGTTCGTTGCCTGGCAGGCTCAGAACGTCGCCCGAGTCTCAAGGAGATAATTAAATCGCTCCACCGTTTATGATGCGGGAGCGTTTCAAGAAGTTGATAGCCGCTCCCGAGATCTCTTTCCAGTGCGCGTGAAAGGCGCACGGAGTGTTCTTTCGGCACGTCGTGCGCGAGAGGAAGCAGTGCTCGCGGGTAATCGGCTCGTTCGTAACAAGGCAAATATCGTAGAATGTTGCTTTTCTGCCCTCAGCGGACAAACGCACTCCACCACCCGGGCCCTTTCGTCCCTCGAGGTACCCGCTCTTGACCAGCTGCTTTATGAGTTTCGAGAGATACGGCTTTGGAACGCCGGATATCTCCGCAAGTTCTACGACAGTCACGTACGTCTGCGCGTCAAGTCGCGCAACGCTGAGCAACGCCCGGAGCGCATCCTTTGATGTCAATGAAATCACGACTCTTTCACCGCATGTTCGTATCCACCAAGAAGGCGATCTCATCGCGAAATTGCGTGACGCGGGCATGAATCGTCACGAGATACCTCAGGCTCTCTTATACGTGTGTTCGGCCTCCAGAGAAACGCAGCAAGCGGTTGCGGCCCCACCTGCCCCATAACGGGTTGTTGAATGATTGACGTATTGAGGGGGAGTCGAATAAAAGGACTATTAGGTATTTTAATCAGCGCTTTCGAAAGGCCCCCTCTATGAACCATCGAGCTCTCCCTATCTTTTTCGCGAGTCTTCTCAGCTCCGTAAGCGCCCAGGCGGACCAATCGTCGATTCGCGGCGACGTGGCCCGATCAAATGTTGTTCAAGTGGCGGTGGGCTCCAAGGATCATACGACGCTCGTTGCGGCGGTTAAGGCCGCTGAACTCGTGGATGTTCTCTCGAACCCCGGACCTTTCACCGTTTTCGCCCCCACCGATGCGGCGTTCAAGAAGCTCCCAGCGGGGACTGTTGAGGGTCTTCTCAAGCCAGAGAGTAAGGGTGCGTTGCAAAATATCCTCGAGTACCACGTCTTCGTTGGCGTCCTGAAGCCAGCAATGCTCACCGATGGCCGCGATCTTGGTCAGGCAAACGGCGACCATGTCACCGTTGCAGTGAAGGACGGCAAAACGACCGTGAACGGGGCGACTGTTTTGGGATCCGTGCCGGCGGCAAACGGAATCGTTCACGTGATCGATTCCGTTCTGCTTCCGCCCGCAAAGACGGAATAAAACATTACGAGCCGCCCCTCTTGTCCCTGGCGGGTGACGCGATGGGGTCGCTCTTTCCGTGCGTTTTTAACGGGGCACTCGAGTGTTCGATGAAGCGCCCTCATGACGGTGTAGGCCGCCTGTCGCAACGACGCAATTGGGACTGCTTTAGGGGGATTCTCTGACCGCTACGGGGGCGCATCGTCAGAGCTTCTCTAAAAATCGCGGCGAGCGAATCGGCGCTGGGCGAAGACAAGTGGGATGACCAACCAGCCGCCGATGAGTCCGAAGAAAATCGGGACGACCATTTTGCCCTCCGCGAGTCCACTCACAAGTGCTCCGGCGTGCCCGAGGAGGAGTGGGGCGTCGAAGTAGAGAAGTAACCCGACGCGAACGATAGAAAGCGCATTGAAGGCACAGGCTCCCGCTCCGAGATGATCAAGCGGATACTCTCTAAACCAATAGAGGAGCAGCAGGAGCAATCCGTCGTGGACGGCGATGAAATAGAACCAAATAGCGAGCCCAAGCCCGATCCCCCAGAGCCGATCAATCACATATGTAGCCACCAGCGTTCCGAGGCAGCAGAATACGGCGCCGGCAAGCGCCATTCCCAGAAATAGCCACACCAGGCTTCGATCAAAACCGAACAGCGTTACGGTTGGCACGAAGAGCGCGATAGCGAGACACGTTGTCAGTGACGCGACGATTGAAATTATGCGAGCCCAAAAAATGCTTCGTCGCGATACGGGTTGAGCAACAAGGAGTTCCGTGAAGAGTTCGGAACCGTACCAATACGCGGTCGTAAAGAGCATGCTCACGAGAGGGACCAGAAGTATCAGAACCGAAATGAGAACAAGCTCTGTTCGTCGAATGTCCGCAGCCAGATAGGCAAGGCCAAAGATCGTGGTCGTCAATAGGGCGGTGTAAGCGTAGAGCCATTTACTTCGCAGCGCGTTGAAGCACTCGTACCGAAGGATCGCAGCAGTCATCGTGCGGTATCCTCCGAATGCAAGTGAGTAGTGCCTTGCATGAGCTGAATGATCGCCAATTCTAGATCGCTGGTTCCCGCAAGATTGGAGAGTGCATCGAAAGAGCCCTGAAAGAGAACGCGTCCCTCGAGCATAAAAACGAGATCGTCGATGAGTTGCTCAAGTTCAGAGACAATGTGCGAGACGATGAGGATTGTTGACCCACGTTTCGATTCCTCTCGGACGAGTTGTTTGAACGTATATGCCGCCACGGGATCAAAGCTCGCCGTCGGTTCATCGAGTATCAGTATCGGTGGCTCGCACATCAGCGCCGCTATCGCGGAGATCTTTTGACGGGTGCCGACAGAGAGGGTTCCACACGGGCTATCGAGGAAACTTCGCACTGCGAATCGATCGATCAGTTCCTCTCGGCGGGTGGGGTTCTTGCGGCGGAGCGCTGCGACGAGCTCAAACAACTCTCGCGGTGTCAGTCGGGCGGGATAGCTCGCATGCTGGGGCATATACCCAATCTCGCCTCGGGCACTGTCCATCCGTGCTGATATCCCTGATACTTCGATCTCTCCCTTGTCGGGAATCACGAGCCCAAGAATCGATTTCATGAGCGTGCTTTTGCCGCACGCGTTCGGTCCTGCGATGCCCACGACACGGCCAGGAGCAAACTCGCAATTCACTGATCGAAGGACAGTGCGGTTTCCGAAATACTTTACGAGGGAACGAATCGCAATCATGAGCGCATCTAGCCGCCGTTGCTACATTGCGGCATGCCGCGCATGATAACACTTTCAGGCTCCGTCATGCATCTCGTCGCTCCAGAACCTCGCGAGGCGTGTCTGATGAAGTTCTCAGCTTTTCTCACTATCTATTGCTTCTCTTGAGCTCGGATATACTCAAGGATTGCCCGAGCCTCTGGTTCGGAGACATTCTGGAATGTCATCGGCACGAGAAACTCGCCGAAGAGCTCCTGCGCGACCGGATCTTTCTGGATCATCTCCTGCGGGTTCAAGATCATGTTCATGATCCACTCCGGAGATCTGCGCGAGGTAACGCCCGCAAGGTCTGGGCCGACATAGCGCTCACCAAATTTGTGACAGGCACTGCATTTGCTCGCAAACGTTGCTTTCCCTTGATCGACAAGCTTCGGATCGATGGGACCAACGTCGATCTTCGTCACCGGGCCAACGCCGGGATTTGAAAGAGCCGAATCTTCGGCGTGTGAAGGATTCATTTCCGACGCGAATATGACAAGAGCGAACGCGGCAATTGATCCGCAAAGCGCTCGAATGACAGTCCGACTCATCCTGCTCTCCGTGACGACCGAGTGATTTGTTTGTATAAAAAAAGACAATGAGGTATCTATATCGGCGTTGCAACTTCGACGCAATGGATTGACTCATTGTTACGCTTGAGCACCGCTGTTCGAAATTGCAATCCGAGGTCTCGTTTGCGGCTTTGCGCGAGGCCGCTGCTGTATGTGCAAACGTGGCTCGCGTCGACGAAGTGTCGGCAGAGCGGTTGTGCATGCTTACGGCGGAGTGCGCACGAAGTTGCCGAACGAGAGGCGTTGGAACACTTCAAGAGATCGGATGCGCATATGAAAGTGGCACGTTTTGTAAACGCCATGGAGAAAGCTTTTTTCTTCTGTGGCTCCCTTATCGTTGGCGGGCTTCTCGGTGCTGATGCGGTTGTTGCTCAGCCGTTATCGAAGGTTCCAGTAGATGCGGCTCAGAAAGTCTATGTTGCCCCCGGCAAGTACGATGAGTTCTACGCCTTTCTTTCGGGCGGATTCAGCGGTCAGGTCTCCGTCTATGGGCTTCCTTCCGGGCGGCTTTTGAAGGTCGTCCCCGTCTTCGCCGTGAATCCAGAGAATGGATACGGCTATTCGGAGGAGACCAAAGCAATGTTGGAGACTTCACATGGCTTCGTCCCGTGGGACGATTCACACCATCCTTGGCTCTCTCAAACGAATGGTGTGAGCGATGGACGATGGCTCTTCATCAACGCGAATAACACACCGCGTATCGCCAAAATCGATCTTGCGACTTTTCGAACGGTCGAGATGTTAGAGATACCGAATTCCGGCGGCAATCATGGTTCCCCGTTCGGAACGATGAACTCCGAATATCTTGTTGCATCGACGCGCTTCGCGGTACCGATCCCGCAGCGAGATCTTCCAATCTCGAGCTCGAAGGACTTCTCGGGATCGATCAGTTTCGTCAAGCTCCAACCGGAAACGGGAGCGATGAGCATCGCATTTCAGCTGATGGTCCCCGGCATCGATTACGATCTCGCCCATTGCGGAAAAGGGCCGTCCCACGGTTGGTGCTTCTTCACGAGTTACAACAGCGAGAAAGCGACGACGCTTCTCGAAGTAAATGCCTCTCGAAATGACAAAGACTTTCTTGCCGCCGTCAACTGGAAGCAGGCGGAGCAGTGTGTTGCGAGCGGGAAGGCGAAGGACGCGAAGGGAAACTACGTTCGGAATGCCTATAACGAGTCGACGCATTCGACCGACCAGGAGAAGTTTACCACGGTGAAAACTCTCTCGGTCGCTGATTGTCCGGGGGCGATTTATTACATTCCAATTGCGAAGTCGCCACATGGTTCGGATGTTGATCCGAGCGGGGAATACATCATCGGCGGAGGCAAGCTCGCTGCCCAGATCACCGCCTATTCATTCTCGAAGATGGTTCAGGCGATTGCAGACCAGAAGTTTGTGAGCAACTTCGAAGGGGTTCCTATCCTCGACTACGCGGCGGTGGTGGCTGGAGAGGTAAAGAAGCCCTGTCTTGGCCCCTTGCACACCGAATTCGACGGGCAAGGCTACGCTTACACCTCGTGCTTCGTGAGCTCCGAGGTCGTGAAGTGGAAACTGGGCACATGGGAGGTCGTTGATCGCATGTCCACTTTTTATTCGCTTGGTCATCTCATGGTGCCCGGAGGGAACTCGATGAAGCCCGACGGGAAGTATGTTCTCGCGATGAACAAGATCGCAAAGGACCGCTATCTCCCTACCGGCCCAGAGCTGAACCAGTCGGCTCAGTTGCTTGATATCAGAGGCGCAAAGATGGAAATGCTTCTCGATTTTCCAACTGTGGGTGAGCCTCACTATGCGCAGGGGATTGCAGCTGACCTTGTCGTCAAGCGACAGAAGAAGATATTCCCGCTTGAGGAGAACAAGCATCCTTACGCGACGCTCACCGAAGAAGATGCGAAGGTCGTCCGAAATGGGAGTACTGTGCACGTTTCGCTCTCCAGCATCCGCTCGCACTTTGCCCCGGACAACATCGAAGGGGTCAAGGTCGGAGATACCGTCTACTTTCACGTGACGAACATGGAGCAAGATTGGGATATCCCTCACGGCTTCACCGTGTTGGGTGGCAATAACGCGGAGCTGCTTGTACTTCCCGGCGAAACGCAAACATATAAGTGGATGCCGAAAGAGGTCGGAGTGTATCCGTTCTACTGCACCGATTTCTGCTCCGCGCTCCATCAGGAGATGCAAGGCTACATTCGCGTGTCCGCCGCGGATTCGGCGGTTCCGCTCAAGTTCGGCACCAACAAAGACTTAAGTAAGTAGGGAGCCGGCCTTCGTATGAGTTGGGCAGCGCGAATGTCTTTGCTGGGGAGGGTCTGTATCCTCTGTT
>JADYYL010000480.1 GCA_020853655.1 Deltaproteobacteria bacterium | reverse complement strand
CGAGAAGATCGCCGGTGTTCATGTTTCGAAGGAAGTCCTGCTTGCCTGATTTACGAAGCCGACCACCCGCGAAGCGATCGAGTGAGGTTTCGTTCACAGAAGCGAGCATGAGCTGAGTATCGGGCCGCGCGTCTCCCCCCAGGGAGTCAAAGAGTTTATTGAGGTTCGTCAGGACGCCGTTGGAGCGGTTGACATCTCCGATGGCGTAGTCGACGGCACTTCTCAGTTCATCGAAGTTTGAAGCTTCGGCACCGAGTCCGAGTAGCGTCGTCGTCTTCACGTCCGGATCCATCGTCGCTGCCACGTTCTGCGCAACTTGGTAGCGAATACCCTGGGCGGCGGCGAGGAGTATCCCCTGATACATGGACAAAACGTCGGTGTTATAGCGCTCGATATACTGGTTGAAATCATTGTCTCCGAGCGCGCTCAGCAGAGTGCGGTTGAAGCTGTGCATCGGTTTATGGAAACCTTTGTTGATCCCTGACGTGGTCCGCGCGAGAAAATACGCGACGCCCGTTTCCGAAAACACGCTGGCGATTCCGTAGAGGGTGCCGACTGCGGCCGCGCTCCCGTGATCGAATGCGTCAACGGTCGCCCAGAGACCCATATTGAACGCCATCGAATTGTAGTTCGCGACAATTGCTCGATTCACGTATGCGGCGAGGTTCATGTATCGCGCCTGAACAACGGCGGACGAGTACGCCGAGGCATCGACCGCGTTCTGCACCCGCACTCGCTCGGAAACCATCATGCCGACATTCACGACAGAGAAGGCGGCGAGCACTAGGCCGACGATCATGAAGAGACCCATAACGAGGATCTGACCGTCTTCGCGGCGTCGGACCGTGAGGAGTTCGGACGGTTGAATGCGGCTCTTCATCGGGGGCTGTAATCCGATTGAAGATGCATGGTGTAGTAGGCTTCAAGCGGGATTCGGTATCCGCTCTCACGCGACGGGGATCTTCGTCGCTTGTCGATTGAAGCTTTTCTCGCGAGTGATTCGACCGTCTCGCCCCGCACCGTCGTGAGGTCTCGAATCTTCACGGCCAATGCATTGACGAATGGGACGACGAGTTCGTACTGATGAACGACTCGCACCGTAATTGCCGTTCGATTCGCATTGATGGGATCGTCGAACGTGATGAAGCCGCCGGTTCTTGGGCTGACCACGGACACGTCGGTAATCGGCGAGCCGTTGAGTCCGTTCCAGATGAGCTGTTGATCAACAGCCTTTGCTCCGAGGTAGTTCTCCAGAAAACCGCGGGTTGTCGTGGCTCGCCCATGGCGAGGAAAAATGGGAAGCAACGCGATTCGAGCGGCTTCGAGCATCTGGGATTTCTGACCCGAGGAGACGATTGCGGCTCGCGCGGCGGAGTATGCGGCGTATCGAACCGCCGTCTGCGCGTTGAGGACGAGAGCAAGTTGGAGCACGCCGAGGACAAGCATCAAAAACGTGAGCGCACAGATCACGAACTCGACAAGAGCCTGGCCCTCCTCGCTCTTCGACTTGAGTAAGCGATCTCGCATGACCCCTTGAACTGATCAGTTTGGAACGCGCGTTGCGAACTTCCTGCACTGCTGTCGATTCATAACACTCGGAACCCGACGCCGCGAGGAGAAATCTGAATGAGATCCAGGACTTCCAGGGTTCGTCCACTCTCGCAAAGTCGAGAGCAGGATCGGTCTTTGTTCGAATGGATCTGTCGAGAGGTGGGGGTGTCCCTAGGGATCGTCACAACGCCCTGAGCGAAAAGAATGGGGAGAGCGTTTCCTCGTTCGTCATGGGAAACCCCGTCGGCGCAGCGGGTAGGGAATCTGCGGCGGCGCACCCGATTCGTTGGGTGCTGACGACGAAGCTATCAGGGCAGCGTTCTTGAACGACCGGCGAAGTCATATTCCAGTAGTTCTCGAGACAGACCGCGTTGATGCCAAAGTTGGAGTATGCACCGACCCAGTTCAGCCCTGTGTGCTGAGCGTCAATCTCTCCATCGATCCAGAGAGTGAACAGCCCATTCGATTGATCTGCCTCGTTGGGCCGAGCTTGTGCCGCGATGCAGAGCCACTCATTACGAGACGTTCCTCTTCGACGAACGAAAGATTCTCTCAGCGCAGTTGGTCGATCTTGTCGGCGAGGATGAAATCACTCTCTGTCAGTCCGTCTATCTTGTGCGTCCAGATCTCTGTTCGCACTTTGCCCCACGAAAGGGCGATATCGGGATGATGACCCTGTTCTTCTGCGACCGCCCCAATCCTGTTCACGAACTCAAGCGCCTGAACGAAGTCGGGGAATTCGTAAGACTTGGTCAGGTGATGATTGTTGACGATCTCCCAGCCGCTCAGTTTCGCCAGAAGGGCGTCGGCAGCGGTTTTCGCGAGGGGCGGAACTCCTCCACGGCACGGAACACATTGCATCGTCGCGAGCTCACCCATACAGACTCCGTAATTGATTGAACGTGTTGATTCGTTGCGTTGGACTATACGCTGAATGGGGAGGTGATTGGAACGTCTTCGTTCCGCAGGTTCTTGCGCGAGCGTATGAGTATGAAGAAGCGTGCGAGAGGGTGCGTTTACTAGAGTCGACGCGCTGTGCTCTCTCGCGCGGTATGACGCCGGGCAGTTCCTATGCAGAGACGAGGTCGTCGTGCACCGAGCGCTCGGAACGCGAGGCGTCTGATCGGCAATCTGCAGGGAGTCCCGCTGGGCGCCCCGAAAAAGTGAACAGATGCTCCTGCAGTGCGCTCCGGAGGTGAATGGAGCGAGTGAGTTTCCAGCCCGGAAGATAAGTCATGAGCTCACGTTGGCTGAACCGCGCACACTTGATGGTGCCTGCTCCGCGTTTCAGCAGACTGATCCGCTCATGATCGATAATGTGATGAGAGGATGGTTCTTCCGGAATGTCCGTGACGGAAGATACGTAGGCGAGCAACAACGCATCGGCCTTTGAACGATCAGACAACGCTTTTAAGAAGCTCTTCGCTTCAACGGGATTGAGGTAATTCAGTATGTCCCAGGCGAAGATCGCGTCGAAGCGCCACCCCCCATTGTCGCCCACAAGCGATTCGAGAGCGCGAGCCGGCGAGCACTCCGGTTCCGACTGCTTCAGCCGACGATACTCGTTGAGAAAATCGTCAATGATTAGCGTGCAGGAGTAGTTAGAAAAGTAAGAAACGTTTGCTTTAGACGCGCCGCCGAGATCGAGAATGGTCTTCTTCCCGCCAGAACCGAGGTGCTTTGAGATCGCGCGGAGGGCTTGAGAGACGTGGATCTCCTCGGTATGTGCGATGGCGTTCCGCTTGACGTCTCTCGCTTGCAGGTAAGCGAAGTTGATATGCTTGGTCATCGCTCGGCGCTCGTTACGACAAAACCTTCGTTCTCATCACCACTGTCTGTCAATTCCCTCAACCGGCAAAACGACTGGCCGGACGGATTCGCCCGGCCACCGTTCGTTGCTGCGCCGGACTACTGCCCGGGAGCATGAATCGCGCCGTTCGATTTTCCCGAACTCGTGACGCTGGGCGCCGCCTCGGATTTTGACGCGGACTTCTCATCGCGCTTTGCGTTCTCCGTCCCCTGAGGATCCATGTCGATGCTCCCTTTCAGCTTCGCGCCGTCTTCTAGGGTGACGCGAGGAGCGGTAATGTTTCCACGAACGCTTCCCGACGGATGAACGATGACTTGATCCGTTCCGAAGACGTCGCCGCGAATATCACCTTCGACGATGACAGACTTCGCGTAGACATTCGCACGAACGCGTCCCGACTTCCCGACCGTCACGGTGTTCGCACGAAGCTCGACGGTGCCTTCAACCTCACCGTCGATGAGGAGATCTTGATTCCCTTCGATGTTGCCGCGAATCGTGATCGCGCTTCCCACCACCGCGCGGTCATTGCTCTTCCGGCGTTCGGCAACAGGCTCTTCGTTCGTGAACGAGACCGGGCCGGTCACTGCCTCTTCATTTGGCTTTTTCCACATACTGTTCACCCTCATTGATGCGAAACTTCGCGGCTTAAAATTTACGACGGCTGATATCGCTTGAAGACCGTGACTTCCGTCCGAACCCGGGGATTCCGGCGGAGAGGTGGCCCATCGATATTAAGAAGATCTATCCCTCACGATCGTCGCACCGTTCTGCGGTATTCTCGCGAAAGGACTTCACCCTCGCCTGGCCCGCTGAGAGTGGGCCACCTGAACTCCCCTTGCTTGGCAATTTATCTGCCAAGAACTTGGTCGATTCGGACGAAAACTTTCCGTTTGGCGTCCAGGGTTTGCCAGATCGACAAAAATTGTCCCCAGGAGAGAGTGCTACAAAGTTTCAGGGACGCTGAAATCGTTGCGGGGTTCGAGTCACGTAAGCTTCAGCGAATGGGAGCCCCATATCGCGTCTGACGCAGCTCATGTGCGTTACCGTGGCGGTCGGACGAAGTCGATTGTAGGCGAGAGGATGGGCCCCCGTCTTTGAGGAGTCCCGAGTCCAATCGAGCAAGCCAAAGGAGGGCAAGGGAGCTCAGGGCGAGCCCCACTGCCGATGTCGCCACCGTAGCGAGAAACCCGACTGGTGCTCCGACAGGTAAGGAGTAACAGCCTAACTTATCAGAGCACTAGTTTTTATCTCTTGGCTGCTTTCAGGCCAGTAATGGGCGTTTCTCACAGATTCCCGCTTCGCGGGATATCCATAAAAAACGCCAATTACTTACCTTTACTTAACTTAGTTGTCGCAGCTCTAGAGCAGTTCTCGAAACCGTGTAGCAAGAAATTCATAGGGACGCCTTCGGCGACAGAAGAACTTCTTTAGGGAGAACCGCTCTTTATCTCTGGTCGCACCTATCGGTGCGACACCTAGAGCTGCCAGTTTCTGCTACGCAGAAACTGGCAGCTCTAGGTGGGCTTCTTCTTCGATGGCTTCGGCTTCTTCTTTTCCTTGTTCCCCTTGGCCTTTATCTTCGCGCGCTCCTCTTTGGTGAGCTTACCCGCGGACTTGCCCTTCTTTGCCTTCTCTTTCGGATCGGCACTACCGCCCGATCCGGGCTTCGAATACCGGGAACTCTGCACCTCGTCACATTGAACGTCGTCGCCAAATGACGGCGTCTCTGTGAAGTACTCAGAGCCACCCGCCTTCGGAACGCACTTCCAAAGCTCTGCGGACGCAGGCGTCGCCGAGCTCAGAATGAAAGACACGGCGGCTACTGCGGAGAGTTGGAGCGTTCTCTTCTTGATCATGGATTTCCCCTTCACGAACTTCTTGGTTCTCTTAACCGTCACTTTGTTCTCGCAACCACCTGCAAAAATCTCATCGTCACCTCTCCGGCGAGCATCTTGGCGGCTCAACGGGGGCAGCTGGGCGTGGATTCTGCTCCCGTTTCGTCTCCAAGGGCGCCCCTTGCAGGGCAGCGAAAAGCCTGCGAGAAAATCACTGGATCCGCTTCTCGGCGAACAGAGGGTCGTCTCGTTAGAAGAAGTCGTCCGGAAGTCGACGTCATTACAGACCTGGCGAGGCTCCGTTCGAGGCTGATCCATGCAAATTTCGGTGCAGGGCGCTTACGGCCCTGCAGATACACTTCAATAGAGAGTATCGGCTTTATCGGCGCAAAACCCGATTCGGTTTTACCTCTTCTAGAGAATCTTCTAATCTTCCTCGAAGTTTGGGTAGCCGGTTGATGCGGCGCCGAACGAATTAACCTCTTTGAGGCACTCTATGTTGCTCGCTGTCGTGTGCGGTTTCGG
>JADYYL010000479.1 GCA_020853655.1 Deltaproteobacteria bacterium | reverse complement strand
GACGGGTCGGAATACTTGATCGCATTCTCCAATAAGTTAGCGACAACCTGTTCGAGAACCGCTGGGTCGACAAACACCGTCGGCAGTGGTCCGCGAACCTCTACCTCAACACCCCGCTCAGCAATCGTTCCGCGGAGTGAGGACACCACATGATCGACGGTCTCGCCGACCGACGTCATCCGAGGCTGATACAGCACCCGACTCAGTCGAGAGAATCGCAGCAACGAATCGATAATCGAAGAAAGGCGCTTTACCGACGAGCTGATAAAATCGAGGGACTGTCCGATATCCGACCGGAAGATTCGATCGAGCCGTGCGTGCTCAGGTTCTGAAAAGAGATGCCCGGACAGGAACGTCCGCAACTCGTCGATGGACGTCCGCAGTTCCTCCCCGAAGCCCCGGAGATTGACGAGCGGTGCGCGGAGGTCATGCGAGACACTATAGACGAACATCTCGTTCTCACGCGTCTTCTCGACAAGCGAGCGTCGCAGGGTTCGAAAAGCCTGGTCGAGCCGAGAGATCTCATCGCGACCTGAGAGCGGCGCGTCATCCGTGTCATCGACTCGAAAACTTTCAATTCTTGAAAGGAGGACCCGAAATCTCTGCAGGACGCTCTCCGACAGTAACCAACCGACCACTCCGACGGTTCCGACTCCCAGCACCAAAAACAACACAGACGCGAACTGGGCACGCTGGGTGTATTTCTCCAGTTGCGCCATTCGCAGCTCGCCAAGTCGCCATTCATTGAGAAGGAATTTATCAAGACTGTTGAGTATGTCGCGTATGTCCGTTTCTCCCTGAAGGGTGCGGAATTTGTCGAGCGCTCGGGGATCGTTGTTGCGGGCAAGCGCGACGACCGATTCGCTCCAATTGAAGTATGACTGCTTCTGCGCGAGCACGACCTTCAGCGCCTCCGATTGGGCGGCGTTGTCCGAGACAGATTCAGAAAGTGACTCCAATGTCCGGGCGATCTGTTCGACACGCTTCGCTCTCTGCTCCACGAAGTAGACGTTTTCCGTGAGGAGATACCCCCTGAGGTCCGCGCAGGCTCCGACGAAGAGCTGTCCAAGCACGACACCGCGCGCGATCACGTTTTTGGAATGCAGCGCCCACGCCTGCGCTTCGCGAATCTGCGAGTGCATGTGCATCGCAAGTCCAGAGGATAGCAGAAGGAGCACCATGGGCGCGCTCACGAGGAATATGGCTTTCTGTCGAAAGGTCAGGGCATCAATGAACGAGCGGTGGCGCATGGGTTTGTTGCAACACGTAGATAACATTTCAACGTCAACGGACATCGTCGCCCTCGCCAGAGACATCTGTCCACGCATGACATCAATCATGGGCACGAGAGACGGCATCGCAAGCGGATCCGACCTCGCCTCCGAGGACTACTTGTACTGGCGAGCCCTCAGCGAGACATGAGGCGAATCATATCTCAATGGGTGGGTCACCCGATACGGTTGCTCAGAATTGAGACAGACACGTCGTTGAAGAACTGGAGGGGACATGAAAGGGTTTGGATTGTTGGCAGTGGCGTTACTTGCTCTTGGAGTTGTGGGTTGCGCACGCGAGGAAGGGCCTGGCGAGCGCGCGGGAAAGAACATCGACCGCGCAGTCGGCGACGCTGCGGATGCCGTTGAAGACGCTGGCGACGATATCGAAGACGCCGTTCGCGACAACAAGCGCTAGCGCTGTTGGGACCAATGGCTCGTCGGTGCGCGGTATCAAAACGGAGAGCGTTCCAATAGCTCTTGTCAACTGCGCGCCTGAAAGCTCTAAACCGTCATATTTGCGAATGAGGACATGTGGAAGCGAACCGTAATCGATGGAAGCTCATTATGAGCTGGGGAGCAGTGGTCGGCCTTCCTTTTGCGTTCGGAGGGTGCTGGGCGGTCGCCGCAGGTGCGGGCGCAGAAGCGGCGTATGTGGCGACACAGGAGGATCGCACGGCCGGTGAGACCATCGATGACCAGAGGATTCCAGCGACTGTGAAATCGAGGCTTCTGGCAGATCGGACAGTGTCGGGGATGGACATCAATGTGGATACTTTTCGACGCGTTGTTGTGCTGAAGGGCGTTGTGGAGAGTGGCCCAAGCGATCGACATCGCGACAACCGTCAATGGCGTTGAGCGGGTAACGTCGAAGCTCGTGGTGATGACTGAGTAGAAACTGCAAAGGAGCACTTATGGAACGTTTCGGTTTTCTTTCCAAAAGCGAATCTGGGAAAATCGGGTATCTCGTCCTGTGGATGATGGGAGCACCGGTTGGCTTGCTGCTCATCCTCTGGATGATCTTCGGCAGCAATCTCATTACCGCTGGGTAATCGCTGACGGGGTGTTCGGTTCAGCCGAGCACCCCACGCTCAAAGAGAGGTGATATGGACAGAATGGTGCTCGGCATATTCTTGCTCATTGCCGTTGGAAGCGTCCTCTTTCTCATCTTCGGGTCCCGTCGAGCCGTGACCCGCGCTCGAGCTTCTGTTTCATCCCCAACATCAAAAGGCACCCGTTCACACACTTCCGCCGAGTCGTGGGAGACATCGAATGCTCCGTCAACTTCTGGGGATCTCGAGCTCGAGGAGATCGGGTCGACCGATGAGGCTGGCGGAAGTTCACCGACTGGCGACTCATGGATGACTGATGCGGAAGCCCAAACGGGCGCGAATCGATCTTCCTTACTCGAGGACGAGGGGCTCGCCCGCGCGAACTTCAAAAGCCCCGCCGAGAAAGAAGAGGGTGAAAAATACTCCCGGTCAATTTTTCAACCACTTGAAGTGACGCTGTTCGACCAGGACAAGCGTGATGACTTGACCCGGGACTCCACGTCTTCAGATCGGTCGTTCAATCTCTTCGCCGTAGACGAAAAGAACGACCTCACGCGTTCCATCTTTGATGATGATGAGAAACACTGACGAAGACGGCTCTGCCCAGTTAGCGAACTCTTGAGAACCGCACAGAAGATAACCGTCGTGCGCTCAATGACAAAGACGACCGTTAACACTACTGCTTGGCTTTGACGCCCACGACGGCGACGATCACGGCGAATCCTATCGCGGGTCGTCCGTAACGTAGTCCACTCTCTTTGAAGCGCGGGAAGGATCGCTCCCTTCACGGTGCGATTGGCATTTCATGAAGCGCGTCCCTGTGTGGTATTCCTATTTGGTCGTGCGTTCGAACCGACTGGGCCTTAACCTCAAGTCTTCGGCCCGATTCGCCGACATTGTGATTAGCTGAAACTCTCGACTGCGTGCGAACGTGAAGCGCTCCTTTCAATTGAATATCTCCGGACGCCAGTTCGCCCCGACTTGGCGACGCTTCTGGGCGATTGGGCTCCTTGGTCTCGCGAGTTGTGGTGGTTCCGGAGGAGGCAATGGCTCGGTCGAGACGGCGGTTGTAGATATCGAGGTAGCGGATCGCAGCGTCGCGCTCCGAAGCGACTCTACAGTTTCGCTCCTCTTCACCTACGACCTTGCGCTGCTCGATGACGACGACGCCACGTTCTATCTCGTTGTTCACCTTCCTCCGCAGCTCGACTATCGCATCAACTCCTCACGACTGCTCGAAACGGCAGGCAGGAAGCTCGTTCAACCGAATGAGATTGATTGCGAGTCCGGCGAATCGTTCGTCGTCTACGCTCTGGGGAATGAACTCGTGAGTCGATCTGAGGATCCGGAGGGAGATGCTCGGAGCGAGGTGCAGTTCACTGTTCGAGCGGTGGAGGAGTCTGACTCTCGCGTCAGTATTCGAGCATTTGCGACCACAGAGCCTCCCGATATTCAATGCGACAAGGACTTTGAATCGGACCAGGAACTACTTCTCTCAATTGTGACCGACACGTAGAGCTCGATCGCCGTTCCCAAGTGACTTCCGATGACGCGCTGTGGTATTTACTCGAACAGCTCGAGGCGCGCACTTCCACAATTCTGCCTCGCCCTTCTGCCGCCGGTGTTTCGGTTGATAACGACCTGGCGCGAGGAGATATGACAGAATCATAGTGCGTCCTTGCTCGTCTATTGACCACGAGACCGAAAGAAAAGGTCTGCTAGAGAACCTCTG
>JADYYL010000478.1 GCA_020853655.1 Deltaproteobacteria bacterium | reverse complement strand
TTATCACCGTCACGAAGCTCGATTGCTTCGAACTCGCCGGTTGAAGCACCAGAGGGCACCCCATAGCTCCCGACTGAGCCATCTTCCAGCGTCACCTTGACGGAGAGGGTCGGGTTCCCTCGCGAATCGAGGACTTCGAGCGCATCAACTTCCCGGATCTTTGTCGACATATAGAATTCGTCCTTTGACGAGTGTACTGTGTTGAGGAGCGTGCTGTGTCGGGCTCTGGCTTTGTAAGACTCTATTGAAACGTAACGGTTTTGACGCAACCGATTCGAAGTTCTGACCGACTCGAACGGGACCACCGTCCAATCGCCCGAGACAGGAACTTCCCCGATAGAGGAACTTCACTGTTGTACGACCTGCGGGGCAAGAGTTATACTCAAGGCCTCTCGTCAAATAGAGAGGTTGCCGAGAGCTGAGAACCACTGCAGCAAGACCCTGAGTCCAGTACTTTAGTTCCCGTACTTTAGCGCCCGTACTTTTAACGACTGTACTTTTATGGCCCGCCGAATCGCACCGTTCGTGCTTTCGCTTTTCGTCGTGATTCTTTTGGTACTCACGACTTACGGCTCACATGGCCTACTACACCTCCGCGAAATAAACAACGAACGGGCGCAGTTACAGGCTAAAAACGATGTGCTCGAACGGGACATCGCGCGTCTCGAGAACGAGATTCAGGCCCTCCAGACGTCTCCCTTCGCAGTGGAAGAGAAAGCCCGCGAGGAGCTCGGCCTTTCCCGCAAAAACGAAATCGTCTACATTTTTCCAGCAGAGAAGTAAGCCACTCTGACGGCCAGCATCGCAAGGAAGGGTCTCGTCCCACTCGTGTCGATCTGCCCTCCGACAGAGCGCTGATAGCCCCCAACGCCGGCCTTGGCCGGGAGATGTTTCCATGGTCTTTCGCGGTCGACGCCAGCCAAAACAGATTGGCGATATCCTCGACTCCGCCTTGCAGCACGGACTCCGCCACACGGGAATCGGGGCGCGGAGAAACGACTTCGACGTCTTCCGAAATTGGAAGGCGATCGTTGGAGAGGAGGTCGCCGGCGTTACCGAACCTGAGAAGCTTCAGCGTCGCACGACGCTCGTCGTTCGAGTTTTCGATTCCGCGTGGCTTCAGGAGCTCGCTCTGCAGAAAGAAGCGCTGCTCGAGAAAATTCGAGTCGCTTCGCCGGACAGCACGATCAACGAGCTTCGCTTCCTATCTGGGGACCCAAGGAAAGCGATGCGCCAGAATCAAGAAGAACCGAAACGATGACCTCACCGATTCTCGACATCCTCGAACAACGCTCGTTGATGCAAGATTGTTCGAACCGGGCGGAGCTTGCAGCACTATTCGCGAGTGAGCCGGTCACCGCGTACTGTGGATTCGATCCCACGGCAGACAGCCTTCACGTGGGTCATCTGTTACCGGTCGTTGTGTTACGCTGGCTCCAGCATTGCGGACATCGGCCGATCGTCGTCCTTGGGTCAGTGACCGGAATGATTGGCGATCCTTCGGGCAAAAGCGAAGAGCGTAAACTTCTCGACGAGAGTCTGATCGCACAATACAAACGCGGGCTTTCCGCTCAACTCGGAAAGCTCCTTCCGAGCACGGCCAATAACCCTGTGCAGGTGGTGGAGAACGGCGAATGGCTTTCGAAGCTTTCGATGGTCGAGTATCTCCGCGATGTGGGGAAGCACGTGACCGTCAACGCGATGCTCGCCAAGGATTCGGTTCGGACGCGACTCGAGAATCGTGAGCAAGGCATTAGTTACACGGAGTTCAGCTACATGCTGCTCCAGTCCTACGACTTTTATCACCTCTACACCGCGAAAGGCTGCCGCCTTCAACTCGGGGGCTCTGATCAGTGGGGAAACATCACGCTCGGGATCGATCTGATCCGCCGGAAATCTCCGGAAGGCTCGCCCCCCGCCTACGGACTCTCGATCCCGCTCCTGCTGTCTTCCGCGGGGACGAAGTTCGGGAAGACAGAAGCCGGTGCCGTGTGGCTCGATCCTCAACGGACCTCACCGTATAAGTTCTACCAGTACTTTCTGAACACTCGAGACGATGACGTCGTCCGACTCCTCAAAGTCTTCACGATGCTTCCGCTCGAGCAGATAGCCGCGCTCGAAGCGAATCTCGTTGCCAAGCCTGAGGAGCGTGGCGCACAGCGAGCACTCGCTCGTGAAGTAACAACGTGGATTCATAGCGCGACGGAAGCAGAGAAGGCCGAACGCGCCAGCTCCGTGCTTTTCGGTGGTGATGTTACGGGACTCGATCGGGGAACGTTACTCGAGATCTTCGGCGACGTCCCCTCCGTCGATCTGCCGAAAAGCGAGGCGCTCCCGAATCTAGTGGAGCTGCTCGTCAAAGCCGGAGCAACCGATTCAAAAGGTGGCGCGAAGCGACTGATCGAGGGTGGCGGCGTCTATCTCAACAACATCCGAGCGACAGGCGCGCAGCAGACGGTCGAAGAAAAAGATTTCCTTGATGGTTCGCTGCTGATTTTGCGCAGCGGAAAGAAGAACTACTTCCTCGTGAACCGAGCATAGATCGTTCGTCAGGGACGCGGACGCGCTACCAGCGTCCGCCGCCGATATCCCCTCGGTATTGCATCCCATCGAAGGAGATCCGCTGCACGCCTTCGTATGCGCGGCGGACAGCCTGGTTCAGCGTATCGCCAAGAGCAGAAACCGTGAGAACACGGCCGCCCTTCGTCTTGGCCAGTTCGCCTTCGGGGACTGTTCCCGCGTGAAAGACGACGAGTCCTGGCTCAGGGGGAAACAGGCCGGAGATCATCTTCCCGTCATCCACCTCGCCCGGGTAACCGCCAGAGGCGAGCACAACACACGCAGCAGCTTCTGTTTTCCAGTGCAACTCGATTGACTTCAGTCGACCGCGAGAGAGCGCATCGAGCGCCTCCACCAGATCGCTCTTGAGCCGCATCAAAATCACTTCGGTCTCCGGATCGCCGAGACGACAATTGAATTCCAGAACGCGGACGACACCTTCGCGATCGACGATCACGCCGGCGTAGAGGAATCCGCGATATCGGATCCCACGTGATCGCAACTCCGCAACCACAGGCCCAAAGATCTCACCGACGAGCGTTTCGAGACGCTTCTCGCCGAGTACGGGGGTCGGCGAGATCGCGCCCATTCCCCCAGTGTTGGGGCCAAGTCCGTTATCCTTCAGCCGCTTGTAATCTTGGCTCACCACGAGTGGGAGGATTGTTTCACCATCGACTAGCACGATAACTGACGCCTCTTCACCAACGATTCGCTCTTCGAGAACGACGGTGGCTCCGGACGAACCGAAACGTTCCTGCAGCATGAACTCGTCCAGCGCGGCGACAGCCTCATCAACCGTCTCTGCAACAACGACACCTTTCCCGGCGCACAGTCCGTCAGCCTTGACGACAATCGGCGCGCCGTGCTCGAGAACGTAGGCCTTCGCCGCCGCGTGGTCAGTAAAGACCGCGCCGGCAGGAGTGCTAACGCCGCACTTGAGCATGATCTCTTTCGCAAAGCTTTTCGAAGATTCGAGCAGTGCGGCTTCTTTGACCGGACCGACGATGCGCAGGCCGTGCTCTTCGAAAACGTTCGCGATACCCCGCGAGAGCGGGTCTTCGGGTCCGACAACGGTCAAATCGATCTGATTCTCGACCGCCCAGAGTGCAAGTGCGCCAACGTTCGTAACAGGGATGTCGACATTGAATGCAACGTCACGGGTCCCCGCATTTCCGGGCGCGCAGAAGAGCGCCGTGACCAACGGACTCTCCTTCAACTTCCAGCACAGCGCGTGTTCGCGGCCACCGGATCCAACGACAAGCACTCTCATGCGCTTCACCCTCTCCTGCGATTAATGTCGGAAGTGTCGTTCCCCAGTGAAGACCATTCGCATTCCACGTTGGTCGGCGACCTTCTTCACGTCTTCGTCCTTGATCGATCCGCCGGGCTGAACGAGGGCGACCACGCCTCCATCGTTCAATACCTCGAGTGTGTCCGAGAATGGCAAGAACGCGTCGGAGGCAGCGACGGCGCCCTCAGGCGAAAATCCGTTGACCTTGGCACGCTCCAGGGAAAGGCGAGCGGAATCCACTCGACTCATCTGTCCGGCCCCCACGCCGATGGCCTGCAACCCTTTCGAGAGAACGATGGCGTTCGATTTCACATGCTTCGATACTCGCCACGCAAACTCGAGGTCTTCCAACTCCGATGTCGAAGGACGCCCTCCAGTCACGAACGCAGCTTCGCGGACGGATGCGGTTTGAAAATCGAACGTCTGCACGATGTACTGATTGAAAATGTCGCGGACGCAGATCGGTTCTCGCGAGATGTACTCAAGCAGCTTCGGGTAGTCGGCACGGATGAGTCGAACATTCTTCTTCGACGCGAAGACTTTCTGCGCCGCATCGGTGATCTGTTCCGCGATCACGACCTCCACGAAACCCTCAAGAATAACTCCCGCCAACTCCTCTTCGAGGACGCCGGAAAGTGCGACAATGCCACCGAACGCGCTGACCGGATCGCACTCTCGCGCAGCTCGAAACGCCTCGAGCGGGGTCGCCCGGCATGCGGCACCGCAAGGGTTGAGGTGCTTCATGATCGCGGCGGAATGTCGGTCCTGAAATGCCACTTGGAGTTCGAGCAACAGGAGAATGGCCGCCTGAAGATCGAGCAGGTTGTTATACGACAGCTCCTTTCCTTGGAGCTGTGTCCACATTTTTGCCTCCCCGAGTGCGGGGCGGTCGTAGATTGCGGCACGCTGATGCGGATTCTCTCCGTAGCGCAATGACTCCGAGCGGCGGAGCACGAACGATTCCACTGGGGCGAGTTGCAACGGTTCTCCGCTCTCGTTCAGCCAACGTTCCTCGAGCGAGAAGTGACGGCTCACGGCGCTGTCATACTGCGCTATCGTAAAGAATACTTTCTCCGCTAGCCGCCGTCGGGTCGCGAGGGACACCGTTCCTGAGGACTCGACTTCACTCATCACAGTTGCGTAGTCAGCGGGGTCGGAAAGCACCACCACATGCTCGAAGTTCTTCGCAGCAGCACGGACCAAAGTCGGCCCACCGATGTCGATGAGCTCGATCAAGGAACCGTGGTTCACCTGGCGGGATTGTTCGATCTCGCGGAGCTTCTCCCGAAACGGGTAGAGATTCACGACCACGTAATCGATCAGCCCCGCACCGATGGAAGCGAGTTCCTCCATGTCCCGGGGATTGTTCCGACGCGCCAGGATGCCACCGTGAACGCGCGGATGCAGAGTCTTCACGCGACCATCGAGGATCTCAGGCGACTGGGTGTAATCTGTAATCGACGTTACCGGATATCCCTTCCCGGTGAGATACGTAGCAGTTCCCCCGGACGAGAGAATGCGCACGCCTTGCTTCTTGAAGAACTCGACGAGAGGATCGAGGCCTTTCTTATCGTACACGCTAACCAGCGCATACCGTTGGGATTGTTCGAGTTGAGTCATGACGCTCCTATGACCGACCGTGTTATGGCTCGGATTTGACGGAGCAAGATAGTAGCGTGAAAGTCAGGGGAAAAGAAGCGGCGGAGGGAAATCGCTGAGTTGCCGGCAGCGCTATTCCTGGCCCAGGGCGATCGAGCTCTCCTGCTGCCGTCGCCGATACTCTGACTCGGCATAGTCGGTGAACCGACGAGTCACATTGGCTAGCTCTTCGTTTAAGTTTCGTCGTTCGTCAGTATTGCGCTGAAGAATCTTGTTATTCTTGTTGTCCATATTCGGCTCTGCTCCCCGCAGAAATCCGATATGGCGGTGAAGCCGCTGGACGAATCGTTCCAGATCTTCGAGCGACAACGAGAGCGGCACGAGTTCGGCGCGCACGGCTTCGAGGTCCCGATCGATCCGAGTTCGCGTGGCAAGTTCGAGCGCAGACAACTTGTCATTCTTTTCGCGGTCGAGGGCGCTCATCTCCGCAGTCTTCGCGAGGTCTCGCGGATTCTCGTTCCATGCTTCGCGCGCTCGTTGATACTTCCCCGCAACGAGATTGTATTCGTCGATTCGTTGCTGAATGGCTCCATCGCTCGGTCCATACTCCGCCGCAACACGGGGCACATTGGTCCCCGATAAGCGAAGCCGATTCGCTTTCAATGCTTCGAAACGCGTTCGCTGGCTTTCGTGCTCGGCGCGAACCTCATCCAATGCGGTCCGAGCGTCTGTGAGCTTGTTCTGCACTTCGCTTTCGCGCTGCCGTATCTCCTCCGGAGTTCGCGAATCAAAAGCTAGAAATTTGAGATCCAAATCGGCGATCGACTCTCTGAGCTCAATCTTCCGTTTCGCGGCATCGCGCTTTTCATCATCGGTGAGGAGGAGACCGGAAACGGCAATGGCTCCCTGCTCGGGTTCCAGCGATTCCCGCTCGGCCTGCTCACGCGCCCAGTTAATCGGTGCGACACGCCCGGATTCCGCACCTTTGACGGTGGGCGCTGGGCCGACGCTCTGCACAGAAGCGGCAGCCAGCACGTCCCGGTAAGTATCGAGAGAACTTGGCTTCTGGACTTCCTCGGCCACATAGGGCGTCGGCTCCGGTGATGCAGATTCGGTAGGCATCACGGTCGGTGCTATCGTCGGCGCGACATCGGACGCGTTCTCGAGCACAGCAATTTTCGGCCACGCTCCGTTCACCGCCCCCTCCCCGTCGGGAGTGACAACATCTGCGGGCACAGGTGTTACGGTCGCGAGCGATGGCGCTGTTTCCCCAGCTGGGGACGACGAGGCAGATTCCGTCGGCGCAGGCTCGAGACTCGGCGCAGGCGTGAGAACAGCGCTCGGCTGCACGTTCACCACTCGAACGGGCGCTTCCGGCTTGGTGGACGAAACGATCACGGCGAGGACGAGTCCGCAGAGCAGCCCTCCCCCGATGAGCCAACTCTTGTTGATAGACGACGCCACCGAAGTTGCCGCAGGCGAAATCGCCGATTCGGAGTCTAGACTCCTTGCGGACGCTGGACGAGTCGCATATGCCGCGTGCTCATGCTCCACTTCCGCATTGATCTCATCGCCACTGGGACGTGACGGCTGGTCGCTCGTTTCCTGAAGAATAAACTCCGAGGCTTCGGGATCGTGTGTTTCCGAACGAAGATCTTCATCGGCAACGAGAAACCCTGAGGGGGCGTCGTCTTCGCCGGGCAGAGTCGCAAAATTGGATGCGGTGTGATGAGCGGATTCGGCATCATCGGCATGCAATTCCACCACGGGTGGCTGCTCAAGCACTTCGTCTTCGTCGAGGACTGCCGCCGGGGGCAACTCGTCCGTAAGGAAAGAGGAGGTGACAACGCGAATCTTCTTCGGCTCCGGAATACTCGCCTCAACCGACGCGTCATCGAGTTCGTGGCTGCGGATGAGCTGAATGGTGGTGTTGTCGGAAGCGCCTCGATCGAGAACAAGTTCGAGCAACGCCCGCACCGCATCGTCTGGCGATTGTTCCGAAACGATGGAGCGGATCTCCTCTGCGTCCACGAGGTTATACATTCCGTCGGAACAGAGCAGGAACTGGTCTCCAGGCTGCACCTGAAATGGAACGATGGCCACCTCGGGCTGAACACTGGCAGATGGTCCAAGTGAGCGAGTGAGCATATGCGCGATGGGATGATGCGCAGCGTCCTCTGGGCGAATAGCTCCAGACTCGACAAGTTCTTGCACGAGCGTGTGATCGCGCGTCAGCTGCTCAAGCTTTCCATCTCGAATGTGGTAGATCCGCGAATCACCCACGTGGGCGACGATGGCGCGATCGCCCATAAAAGCGAGCGCGACGATCGTCGTTCCCATCCCGGTCAAGGCTGGGTCTTCGCGACTTTTCTCGAATATGACTTGATTGCAATACTCGAGAGCGTCTCGCAGGGAGTCTTCAGTGATGATCCCGTTCTCGGAAAAGGAATAACGAAGCGCGGTTTCCACGGCGATCGCCGACGCGGTGGCGCCACCTCTGGCCCCACCCATCCCGTCCGCAACGATATAAAAGCTCACGCGATCGGTATGGGCGTAGCCGTAGGAGTCTTGGTTCTCCTCGCGCTTTAGCCCTACGTCGCTCACGACCGCCTGAAAGAATTTATACTTTCGTGGCGGAGGTTGCGGCGTTTCGATCGAGCCTCCCTCTTCTTCCAACTCTCATCCCTCAAAAAAATGCTGCTGCGCTGTCCCCTTCCGCCTCGGAGACGAAATCACGCCGTGCGAGTTCAACCGTCGCTCGGTATCTCACCCTCGCAAAAAAGATCTGCTCGCCAAACCAGACCAAACCCCGACTGTACAGTCATCCGACGTATCGGAGAAATCAGCCGTCATGCTTCGCCTGGTCTGCTCATCGTTGCGACTCGGAACTTGAACACGAAGGGCGCTCAGCCGTTCAGTCCCGCCCAAAACCAACCCGCTTAGAGCGCGATCTCGCG
>JADYYL010000477.1 GCA_020853655.1 Deltaproteobacteria bacterium | reverse complement strand
GGTAACAACTTCATACCCGATAGGGGTATAGAAGTGCCCCAGTTTCAGACGCACACCATCCATGACTGGCGCGAATCCTTCGATGTACATCTGAGGGAGCGCGGTCTTATAGAACTCGTCTTTGGTCCAGTGGGTATCGAGACCGACCGTTTGAGTGAACGCGGCATCCGTCCCATAGACGAAGTCGACTCGACCGCCGAGTTGGTACTCGTCTTTCGTCGCGTCGAGCGCCCTTTCGACGATCACGTAGGCCTGATTCATCTGTGGAATATCTGATCGGTCATTGAATCCAAGCGGGCCGTTGAAGTTTCCGTCGGGATAGTCCGCGTTCAGCGTATATCCACCACTGACCCAGCCCCGAACATCAACCGGTACCTCTGTCGCGTCCCCATAGAGAGCGCCTCGGAGGAGACGCGTTTCATCTGCACTCGCCGGTGAGTTGCCGACAGCGAGCAGCGTTCCTAAACACAGCGTTGTCACAACTCGATCCAGTCTCATAGATGTCCTGATGTTATGCGTTCGCAAGTTCAAGAATACGGCGGGGTATCGCGTTCAACGGGAGTATCTCGTTCGTGGCGCCGAGCTCGACGGCCGCGCGAGGCATTCCGTAGACAACACAGCTCGCTTCGTCCTGGGCGATGTTAAATCCCCCAGCTTCGCGGAGCTTCAACATCCCTTTGGCTCCGTCGGCCCCCATCCCCGTCAGCATAATGCCAATGCCGTTGGCTCCGACGCTCTGACTGGCTGAGGTGAAGAGCACGTCAACTGACGGCCGATGCTTCTCGACCAACGGACCCTCGCGAACTTCTACAAAGTATTGAGCGCCAGATCGCTTGACGAGCATGTGATAGTTGCCGGGTGCTATGAGCACGCGACCGGGAATAAGCGTGTCGCCGTTCTTCGCCTCGACGACCTCGAGCGCACAGCGCCCGTTCAATCGTTCGGCGAAACTCGACGTAAATCCGGCTGGCATGTGTTGGGCGATTGCTATCGCAGGCGCGTTCGATGGGAGCCCCATCAGCACGCTTTCGATTGCCTGAACGCCGCCTGTGGAAGCCCCGAGGATGACGACGCGGTTCGTCGTCTTCGTGAGAGCGCGGATCTCAGTCGGCTTCTGAGCAACTGTCGTTGTCGCCGCGGCGCGGGCACGGAGCGTGTGTCGGGCGGCGTGAGCGGCTCGTATCTTCTCTCCGAGCTCGATGGCCATGTCGCCAACCGAGTAGGCTGCGCCTGGCTTGGAGAGCACCTCGATTGCGCCAGAATCAAGCGCTTCGAGCGCGACCTTCGAACCGTGTTGTGCCAGTGACGAGACGATGATGACTGGCAACGGATAGAACTTCATCAGCTTTCGCAGGAACGTTAATCCGTCCATGCGCGGCATCTCGATGTCGAGCGTGATGACATCGGGCTTCAGATCGACGATCTTATCTCGCGCGATATATGGGTCGAGAGCAGTGCCAACGATCTCGATGTCCGGGATCTTGGTGAGTTCTCGTTCCAGGGTCTGCCGCACGACGGCAGAATCGTCGACGATCAATACGCGAATAGGTGCCATAGACTTTAGTTCGGGCGATAGGTGAATACGACCGGCTGTTCGTCGGCAATGAGGTATGCAGACTCAGCGTTCACGATCTTCTCGACCTCGTCACGCTGGGCGACGTGAAATGTCGGGGCGCTCAGCACCACGACCGCATCGTCGGTGAAGTAATCGGAGACGAAATGCCCGGTGACGATGTTCAGCAGCTCTCGAAAGGCGTCCGACCGATGCACATCGGTCATTTCATCGCCCTCGACACTGCCAAGAACGTTCTCGAACACGATGTTGCAGAGAGGCCGCTGAGCGATTGCGAAGGTTGAGCCGGCAGGCTTCCCGTCGCAGAGAAAGGGCATCTCGACGATCAAAAACTCCTCGCCATCGGCAAATGTTTCCAATCCGCCTTTCGGCTCATCGATCATCATCATCGCCCACTCTTCGAGAACAGTGGCGCTCTGACGGAGCAGTGATTCTTGAATTTTCGATGCCATTAGCGCCCCACGTTAAGAACAGTTTGAACAGCATCCGCAATTTGCTCTGGAGAAACCGGTTTGCGGAGATATGCCTTCACGTCCATGTCGGCGAGTTCCGCCTTTCGCACTCGGCTGCCCTCGGTCGAGATCACAATTACAGGCGTCGCAATAAACTCGGGGTGGTCGCGGAGCGCATGCATGAACTCGATCCCGTTCATCACGGGCATATTGATGTCGAGGAAGATGACGTCGATCCAGGTTTTATCGAGAACTTCCAGCGCTTGCTGACCGTTCTCGGCTTCGAAGACGGCTTTCACCGGCACGCCGGAAAGGCCGAGAGTTTTGGTGAGCATCTTTCGGATGATGCTCGAGTCATCGACGAGAAGAATATTGTAAGCCATATAATCTCTATTTCTTGAGCTCTACTTCGCCGTGTTTCGAGCGCACAAACACTGCGCCGTTCCCTATGTGTAGTGAGATCGTTCGTGGATAGTCGCCGCCCACGTCTTCCGCTGCGATCAGGAGATCGTTCTTCCACAGAATCTTCCGCATGGCGGTCTGGTTCCGCTTCCCGATCTCGAAGTATCCATGGTCGTCGTTAATTGCCGAGCCGCCTGCCACTTTGATCACGAGATTCTTCTTCTGCGCACCCATGGTCAGGAGCTTCTGCAGCAGAAATACCAAGCCTGAATCGACGTAGGTGCATGGCTTGTTCTTCGCCTTCTCCGGGTCTGCGCTCGAGAGCGGAAGGAGGCAGTGAATGATGCCCCCCACCTTGATCACCGGATCGTAGACCGAGATCCCAAGACACTAGCCCAGGTGCGGCGCCGAGAGAACCGCGGTCGGGTTCGAGCTGATTGCGAAATCCGCAATGCCGACCATTTCCGCCTGCGATGTGTGAGAAGCAGAGATCATGCGTGATCTCCTTTCACGTAGATTGAATTGCCAAGCCCCTTGAGTCCCGCCTTTACGTTCAGCAGGCTTTCGGTTTTGCTGATCACGAGGAGCCCTTGTGGCGGAAGAAGTCGTTCAAACTCGTGGACGAT
>JADYYL010000476.1 GCA_020853655.1 Deltaproteobacteria bacterium | reverse complement strand
CGTGCGAGATGCTCGAGACGCCTTGCGCACGTAGCGATTGTTCGATGACCCGCGCCTCGAACAAACGGAGCGCCGCATCTCCCGCGGCAGTAAACTCGTCGATCGCCACTCGCAGCTTCAACTCTGGGTCGCCGATGAGTTCTGGGAGTATCTCCGGCGGAATTCGCTCGCCCTGGTTGTCGAGACGTTCGAATCCGCGCATTCCCAAGGTCGCGACATCGGCGAGGAGTTCGACCCCCGCGGAGGTCGCGGTGAGTCCGAATGAAATCCGAACTTGGTCTCCCGCGCGAATCTCCGCCGCCAGCCGCGCATCGGAACGAGCTTTCAGCGGGCTGTGACATTGAATGCACAGGGCTGTTCCGGACTGGAGGAATACTTTTGAAAGCGCCGCGTACAATCCAGCAAGATCAGCGAGCGACTCTCGCGGCCGCCGGCGTCGAGTAGCGCGCATCCCGACTGTGAATCCCAAACCGCGAATCTGTGCCCGAGATTCGACGGCAGTGAAGCGACTTCCCGGATCGAGCAACCCTCGACTCCGGCGGTCTGCCTCCCATCCGACGATGTCGAAGAGCAGCGTCGACTTCCCCGCGCCCGATGGGCCCATGAACACCACGAAGGCGCGCTTTGGGATGTCGAGAGAGAGGTCAGTGATATTGTGTGCGCGGCCAGCGCGAACCTCGATCAGTCCCTCGAGATCTACGGGACTGTCGTCGCTTTCACGCTCCATCGCGTCACTTTCCTAAAAGCTCAGCCTCGAGCTTCTTGATCCGCGTCTCCACGAGCGTCTGATACTCCTCGAGGAGGGCCTGAGTCTCCGCCTCAAAGCGCATCACTAACGCGGGCTGCGTGTTGGATGCGCGGACGAGTCCCCACCCTTTGGGGAACATGATTCGGACGCCATCGAGCGGATTGGTTTCATACTCGGGGAACAGTGTCTTCGCTTTCTCGGCGACCTGAAACTTGACCTCTTCCGGAGTATCGACGCGAATCTCCGGCGTCGAGAATGTCTTCGGAATGCCATCGAGCAACTCGCTCATCTTCTTGTCGGTGTTGCTCAAGATCTCGACAATACGGCCACTTGCGTGGATCGCATCGTCAAATCCGAAATATCGGTGCTTGAAAAACATGTGCCCGCTCATCTCCCCGCCGAGTTCGGCGCCGAGCTCCTGGAGTTTCGCCTTGATGAAGCTGTGTCCGGTCCGAGACATGACCGTGTTCGCACCGCGCGCAGAGAGATCCTTGAACATCAGCTCGGAGCACTTCACGTCCCCGATGATCGTCGGGTTCTTCACTTCCGAGAGAAGCTGGCGTCCGAAGATCACGAGAAGCATATCTCCGAAGATCGCCTCGCCGTTCTCATCAACAACGCCAATTCGATCCGCATCTCCATCCCAGGCAATCCCGAGATCTGCTTTCGTCTCGCGGACCAGCTTGATCATGTCCTGGATGTTCTCAAGCACCGTCGGATCGGGATGGTGATTCGGGAATCGACCGTCTGGTTCGGTGTAGAGCTCGATGACTTCACAACCGAGTGCGCGCAACAGCTGCGGCCCGACCGGAGCGCCGACTCCGTTCCCGGCGTCTGCGACCACCTTGAGCTTTCGCTTACCCATGTGTGAGCGGGAGCGCTCGATCAATTCCGCAAGGTATGCGCTCTGCGCATCCCACTTCTCGATGGATCCCTGCTCGGCAGAAGTCGCCTTCCCTCCCTGGTCCAATTTCTCGACGCGGGAACGGAGGTCGTAGATATCCTTGCCGCTCAACGTCTTCTTGCCGACCATCATCTTGAAGCCGTTCTGGTCAGACGGATTGTGGCTCGCCGTCACCTGAATTCCGCCGTCGAGGTCTCGGTGGAAGACAGAGAAATAGAGTTGAGGGGTCGCGCCCATACCGGTGTCTAAGACATTGACACCGACAGCGCGGATACCGTTCGAAAGTGCACCGCTCATGAGCGTGTTGGTCAAGCGACAGTCGTATCCAACACCGACGGTCAACGACTTCTTTGTCGGAAACGTTTCACGAACCAACGATCCGTAGGCTTGGCCGAGCTGAAAAGCGAGCTGTTCGTCGAAATCCGTTCCGACGACGCCGCGAATGTCATAGTCCCGAAAAATCTTTGGCTTGAACATGCTTCTCCTCTCCTGACACGCTGATCGTTGAACGCGTTAATGCAGTTCGACGTTGTATTTCTTGGGAAGTTCCTCGACGAGATATCCACTGATCTCTTCGCGGAAACGCTCTTGAAAGAGTCGCTGCTTCACCTCTTCCTTTACTTCTTCAGAGACGGCCACGCCCTCTTCATTCTTCTCTGCCAGCCGGAGTATGTAGTAGCCCGACTCCGTCTCGATGATTGTGCTGACTTGGTGACGATCAAGACCGCTGGCTACCGAAGCGAGTTCGGTTTTCATATCCGTCGGCGCCAAGAATCCGAGGTCCGAGTAGAAACTCCCCCCGGTCGCCGCGAAGTCTTGACCGTCGGCGACGGCCTGGTGAATCTCCTCGGCACGGTCGCGGCCAACGTCAGCTGGCACAAAGATCTGCTCGAACCGCGTTCCGGATGTTGGCGCGACATTCGTTTCCGGGTGCTGCTCGAGATAACGGGTCACATCGGCATCCGAGACGTTGATCTTCGAGCGAACACGGGAGCCAATGACACGCGTCCGCAAGACATCAGTCACGATCTGCTTTCGATAGTCCTCCATCGACAAGCCGCGCGAGGTCAGCAACTCTGCGAACTGAGCGTCGTCGACGTTATTTTGCCGCTTGATTTCCGCGATGTATTTTTGAATCTCCTGTTCGTCGACGGAGAACCCCCCTGCCTTTGCCTCACGCTCGAGCAGTTCACGACCAATATACTCTCGCGTGAGCTGCTCAAAAGATTCTTTCCCGGCGGTGAGTGCCGCGATCTTTTTCTCATCCCCCAGTGAACGGGTGTAGCGTGTCACGTCGCTTACCGTGACAGGATCGCCGTCGATCGAAGCGACAACCTCGTCCATGAGCTCGCCGCGCGTGACGGGGGTTGCCGTGACTGGAGATGTGACAGCGCCCTTCGAGGCCGACGGAGCCTGAAGAGAGGTCGGGGGTGGAGACTTGAGCGCGGCTCGCGGCGACTCGACTGGGGCCACAAACGGTTTCGCCTGCCGCTGGATCAAGCGCGGCACTGCCGGCTTTTCATCAGCGGGCGCTGCGATGACGAGACCCGGAACAAGCAACGCGGCGATGCAACCAGAAATCGCTGATCCCGGCCGCCGTCGCCCCTGCATATCTTTCACAAATCGTCGCATGCCTTCACCCGTTTCATCTGACTTTGGCCGCTACGCTGCCTTTGTCGATCTGTCGACTTCACAACCTAAGCTGCGCAGAATATCGCGCACGGTCCTTGTCAGCTCGCGCGGCGTCTCGAACTCAGAATCTTCCAGCCGCGCCGTCAACACCATGCTCGGCGAGATCTTGAGCCGACCTCGCGAACCTTGAACGCGAAGGAGCACCTTCTCCGGATCGAGCTTCACGTCTCGATGGAACGAGAGGCTCAACAGAGAATTCCGCAGCGTCGCGTGCGTGATACCCACTCGACGGAGAACGCTTCTCAATACCATCAGTTCGATCAACATTGAAACGTCGGTCGGAAGGTGCCCGAAGCGGTCTTCGATCTCCTCCGCGAGTTCCATCCCCTCACCGTCGCTCCTGATATCTGCCAGGCGCTGATACAACAGAAGCCGCTCTTCGACGTCGGGAACGAAATGCTCCGGTATATAGACGGGGAACCCAACATTGATCTCGGGGTCTACCATGGTTTCCCACAGGCGGTGCCCGTCGGCCGTTGTCTCGACCTGACCCTTCGAGCGGAGTTCTCGAACGGCCTCCTTCAGTATTCGCGAATACAGTTCGAAGCCAACCAGTTCGATCTTCCCGGATTGATCCTTGCCGAGGAGATTCCCTGCCCCCCGAATTTCCATATCTTGTAGCGCGAGTCGAAATCCTTGACCGAGATCATCGAGCGACTGCAGAACCTGAAGCCGTTGACGAGCCTCGCTCCCCAAGTTCTTCGAATCGGACACGAGGAGATACGCGTAGGCGCGTCGCGAGCTTCGTCCGACGCGGCCTCGGAGCTGATATAACTCAGCAAGACCCAACTTGTCCGCGTTGCGGATGATGATGGTGTTGGCATTCGGGATGTCCAGCCCGGACTCCACAATCGTTGTCGAAACGAGCACATCCGCCTCGTGCAGGATGAAGGCGTGCATCACCTTCTCAAGCTCCTCATCCTTCATTTGCCCGTGAGCAAAGACGATGCGCGCCTCCGGAATCAGCTCGCGCAACTCGTCGGCCACCATCGCGATGTTGGCGACCCGATTGTGGATATAGAACGCCTGACCACCCCTGCCGAGTTCGCGCAGAATCGCCTCGCGCACGATGCTCCCCTGATATGGGGCAAGATACGTCCGGATGACCTGTCGATCCGTTGGAGGCGTCTCGATCACGCTGAGATCGCGGATATCGAAGAGTGACATGTAGAGCGTTCGTGGGATCGGAGTCGCCGTGAGCGTCAGCACGTGCACCTCTCGTCGAACGCGCTTGAGCCGTTCCTTGTCCGCAACGCCAAAACGGTGCTCTTCATCGATGATGACGAGTCCAAGGTCTCGAAATCCGACATCGCGTTGTAGCAATCGGTGGGTGCCGATGATGATATCGATCTCGCCCTTCGCGACCTTCTCCAGCGTCTTTTTATTGTCCGCCGCTGGGTAGAATCGGCTCACGCACCCAACTTTGATCGGGAAGTCGCGCAATCGGGCTTGGAACGTCGCGTAGTGTTGGTCAGCGAGAATAGTTGTTGGAACGAGAAGCGCGACCTGTTTCCCCGCGGTCGCCGCTTTGAACGCAGCGCGAAGGGCGACCTCGGTCTTGCCGAAGCCGACATCCCCGCACACCAGCCG
>JADYYL010000475.1 GCA_020853655.1 Deltaproteobacteria bacterium | reverse complement strand
GGTGTTGAAATCGATCGCCGGGAAATACGTGACAACGGTGTCGTTCGTGTAGGTCGAACCATCCTTCGCAATCAAGTTCACTCGGATCTTGTTGTCGCCCTCGACAAACGGAATCGCCGCTGCCCAGCTCTTCTTTCCAACCGCGGCTCCTCCGCCGCCAGTAGACTCGTTCACCCAGGTTACAGACTTCACACCGACGTCTGATCCGGCAGTGCCGCTCAACGCGACTGGGTTCTGATTCGTTACTCGAATGTTACTTCCGAGGCCTGAGAAGACGACGCCGGCCTCTTTCGCGAAGGGAGCTCCAGTTGGAACAAAGCGTGCCTCGATAAGCGGGACGGCCGTCGCGGTCGCCGACACGGTGCCCTTCGGGAGTTTGAACACAAGCTCAGGGAAGACAGGCTTCTTTGTCCGGGCCGAGACCTTCACGGATTTCCCCTTGTCCGATTGAAATCGGACAAGCTCGCCGTTGATGATGAGCCCCGCCTTGTATCCTGCGGTCGGCTTGGTCACCAACTCAACTTTTGCTCCCGCAGGTATCGAAAGAGTTTTCGCGGCGCCGACTCGTATCGACTTCGTCGAGACCTTCCCCGACTTATCCGTGATCCGGATCTTGAGTGATCCGAATCGAGACGCCGTAAACGCCGAGAGCTTTGCTTTCGCCGCGGGCTTCTTCGTCGCTGCATTCGCCACCCCCGGCACACCGTGCACGATGGAAAGCGCCAAGAGGACAAGGAAAAACAGTGCAGATCTCAGAAGAGTCACGAACTTCATAAGCACTCCGAAGTGCGAAAATTCAGTGCAAGGAAGAGAGAAGGGCGGCAAGACAACAAACCGGAATTCGGCGACGAACTGCCGTCATGAGCCGCCGAGCAATACCACAGGAGGAGCCGGCGCTCCAACGCGGGCACTCGGCAGAAGGACAATGCCGCAATTTCACGCGGTTACAGAAACGAGGGGTTTGTGGCGGAAGGGCGCCCCAAGAGCACCGTCCCCAGGTCGAGTCTCTGCGAAGTCTCTTCGTGCAAAACATTGCGAACGATACTTGGGAAGAGAGGCGGAATGTTCACGCCTCTTCCCTGACGATCTCAGTGGCTGTCACCGCCGCGGCGCCGAACACTTCCCCCCTGCGGCGACCCACGCATCTTCGATGAAATTGCCGATCTGGGCACCACCGCTTCTTCCGTCGCCCGCCAAGCAAACGATGTACAGTCCCGCCTCGAGCACCGATCGGCTTGGCGATGACGCGACCTCCGCCGGCGACGAACAGAAGTACCGTTCGATCGTCGCCATCTGGTTCTTGGTCAACGAGCGTCCGAGCTGCCGGTTCAGATCAACCAGCTTCGGATCCGTTCGCTGCTCGGGGTAGAGCGTGATCGACTTCGACACGGTGTACATCCGCCGGTGAAGCTCCGCATCCGCGCCGACGCTCGCCCGGAGCAACTCACTTTGACGCGAGACGATCTGGTCGATGGCCGCTTTCTGCGTGGGCGTCCAGACGATGGCATCGTTTGGAGCCCCTCGCTGAGCAGACGAGGACAACTGGAACACGAACACAAAGAGAACCGAGAGAACGAGCTTCGACATCGCACACCCCTCACCAACGCAACCCACGATCGGGCTCGAACACGTAAAAACCGTAAGACAGAGACTCGATCTCGGGACGGTGAAAAGAGCGATGAGCAGCAACAATATCGAGGATACGGTCCGCAGAGTCAAAACCGGCGACCTCCACCTCGAAAAGGCTTTGTCGCATTCACGCACATCTCGGCAACCGTCAGAAACAGTATTCCTTCCCGACCTCCGCCAGCGGAAGCTGCACGTCCCCACGAGCAATCGGAAGCTCATCCTCGTAGTGCGTTAAGATCAAGCGCTCACGCAGTGACTTCGGGAGCGTCAGGATATCTCTATACGCGGTGTGGTAGATCCACGCGGATTCAGAGAACATACAGTCGTGAAATATCGTTTCGATAGGATACCGACGCACCACAGCATCGAGGATGTCTGGCGCAAAGCGCGTATCCGTTGTGACAAATATCCGATCGTCAAAGATGACTCCGTGGCACGGAGAGTGCGGGATGTGCGGTAGCGATACGAGTCTGAGAGAGAGGCCATCGATGACTACCGCCGGCTCTTCCTCGTCGTAGAGTCGCTCGAGTGGGCGGAAGTCAAAGAACGTGTTTCGATCTCCGCGTTGTTCGTTGCCATACCGATCCCAATAGTGCGTCGCCACTCCAGAAAGATAGTTGTCCCATATTGTTTCAGAAATCGCTGAGTGGAGGTACACGGGCAACCGTCGATCGTGATAGACGGCGTGGCGGTAGCCGATATCGTAGAGTCCGCCAACGTGATCGGGATGCATGTGGCTCGCATAAACGGCAGTCACGCTTTCCTGCGGGACACCGAGCGCGTGGAGCGCCCTCCCAATGAGCGTCCCTGCATCGACCAGCAGAGTTGTAGAGTTCCATCGCACGAGAAAGTTCGTGTGAAATCCGGTGAGAGTGCTCGCGTTGTTCACGCCAGTCGGCGTAATCGAGAATTTCATCGCGCTTTCTCCTTCTGACTTGATCCACCACTGACACTTCCCACACACCGTGCGGCAG
>JADYYL010000474.1 GCA_020853655.1 Deltaproteobacteria bacterium | reverse complement strand
GGACGGCGACGACTCCATCGACGGATCGGAGTTCTGCGAGAATCTCCCCCAGCTCTGCTGCAAGCGCACGAACCGCGAAGACATGTTGGCGAGAGTCTTCGCGCGTCACTCGCAGTGGAAGAATGCTCTTGCGCACAGTCTGTCGGGTATACTCGAGGTAGTCGCCTGTGAGCGCGATCAGATCAGGGCGAAGATCGTTGGTGATCGCTCCGGCTTGTTCCACGAGTCGGCGGCCCGTCCTGCCGAAATGAAGATCCGAAAGCTGCACGATCCGATAGCCCTCAAAGGCTTCGGGGAGATCCGGAATGTTAAGTTGGAGTTCGGAGACGAGGAACGGTTGACGCCGCTCCCGTCGAATGGAGAGCGTCATGCGAGACTTCGCGCCACCTGGAGCAGAGCGATGATTGAAAGGGCATCGGTGATCTCTCCGCGATCGATCATGGCGAGCGTTTCTGCGAATGGAACGCACTTGACAGTCAACACTTCTGTCGCGTCCGGCGAACGCTTCGTCTCTGAAAGATTTTGAGCGAGAAACGCGAATGCTCGCTCCGAGGTAAAGCAGTTGCTGAGATGCATCTCTCCGCCAATCGGGGACCACTCGGAGGCGACGAGCCCCGCCTCCTCGGCGAGCTCACGCTGGGCCGCGGCGAGAGGCGATTCGTTTCCGTCTGCGCCGCCCTCGATGATCTCCCAGGAGTAGCTCTGCAACGGGTAGCGGAACTGTCCGACCAAATACACTTCGCGGTTCGGAGTCAGGGCGACGACTCCGGTTGCGATTTTGGGATCGACAACTCCGTAGATGCCCTCGGAGCCATCGGGGCAGATGACCGAATCCTCACGCACGGAGATCCACGGGTTCTTGTAAACGATCTTCGTGCCGAGCGTTTTCCAGGGATTATGCGTCACTTGATCTCGAGAGCTGTGCGGAGGTAGGCCTCATCGAATCCGCGGATGATTTGAGTTCCTATTTTTATGATCGGCACACCTCCCCCTCCGAGCTCTCTGTAGCGTCGATTGGCGTCCGGGCCATCTTTTTCGATGTCGAATCGCTTGTACGAGACGTTGTTCGCCTTCAAGAACTTCTCGAGTCGTTGACAGTAGGGGCACCAAGCGGTGACGAATATCTCAATTTTTTGGTTGGGCTTTGCCACGACATTCTCGTGAGCAGCCACTCCAGGAACAGGGTCTGTCTGAGTGGCTGCGGTGGAGGGAGATGGAGCGACCGTCCAAAGCAACGCCGCGATAAAAGACAGGAGAGGCTTCCATCGGGGTAAAGAGTTGTTGTGCATAAGAACTTCCCGGCTTGATATTACTGGTAGGGATGAGCGGATCGTCGAAGTGCTACTCACACTCGTGGTCGACTACCCCTTGTGACATTCGGTGCGCCGAAAGCGCTGCTTCTCGGGGAGACACCACCGCGGTCAAATTGCTCACGGGGGGAGCAGAACGAGATAGTCCGACAGTGCTACGCGCCGAGAAACGTGGTCAATCTTTTCTTTGCGCCACGAGGTTCGTACGGGCATATTTTTGACGGTCCCGTGGGGGAATTTACCTCCCGACCAATGCAAACGCTCGAGGTTCATGGACGATCCAGGAGATCGAACCATTCTATTTCCCCCACTTCGCGAAGGCCGCTCTGGCCTGAGTTACCTCACGCGCTTGAAGGAAGTGCCGGCTCGTGAGGGGATCGCTCCCGTTGTGATCGACGGCGGAGCCTCCGTGACGATCGAGGGAGGGGACGGAGCCGCCGAGGCCGTTCCGTCATCCACGGAGCAGACGATCCCTGTTACCTATCTTCCGCTTTCTGTTATTCGCGTGTCTCGCATGCAACTTCGTCGGATCGACGAAGGCAGCCTTCACGAGCTTGCTCATTCCATCGGTGAGCGCGGAATTCTCCAGCCGGTCCTCGTTCGCCGCTCGAATGAGGAGCCCGGGTGTTTCGAGCTCATCGCCGGGGAGCGACGGTTTCGCGCCGCCCGTCTCGCGGCGCTCGAATCGATTCCGGCGTTGATCACGGAAGTCGATGATCGAGATTCGCTTGAACTTGCGATCATCGAGAACGCGCAGCGGGAAGATCTGAACCCCGTCGATGAAGCGCTCGCCTACAAGCGTCTCGTCACTGATTTTCGGCTCACTCACGCAGAGATCGCGGATGCGATCGGAAAGAATCGTGTGACGGTGGCGAATTCCCTTCGTCTTCTTCAGTTGCCCGATGAGGTGATCGAACTCATCCGGGAAAATGAACTCACCGCGGGCCACGGTCGCGCAGTCCTCATGTTAAAAGATGCGGGCCTCCAGATTCGGGTGGCTCGCAACGCCGTTCGGAATCATCTTTCCGTGCGAGCACTCGAGCGGCTCGTGGAAGCGTTGAAAGAGGGGCAGGACGCGGAAGAGGGGTCCGCCGACGATGCCTCTTCTGACGCAGAACGCCGATCGCTCGAGCGGTATCAGAATCGGATTTCGGAGATGCTCGAGAACGATCATGTGCGGCTGCGGTCCGATTCTTCGGGTCGCCGGGTGCTCCGCATCACCTTCGAAACCGACGCCGCATGGCGCCGCTTCATGACTCGATTTCGCGAGTAACCCCGGAAACCACTCCGGTTATTCGCGTTTCTTCCGACGACTTTCGATCCTCCACGAATTCCGTCATAATCTCGCCTCTTTTGCAGCCCCTGGAAACATGTGATGTCCGGAAACGAACTCCCTCATACGATCCCCTCCGAAGACCGCGGTCCGAGACTGAAGCTCGCGTCACCTGTCCACGAAGGAGTTTCTGGCGATCGGCGGCCGTTGCGACCGACATTGATCGACCTTCTTGCCTCGGCGTTCACCATTTTTATCCTCTCGAGATTCGTGTGGGAGGCGCGAAGGAATTGGTTCAACGCCGACATCACCAATGACGACTCGTTCCAGCAATCACCCGCTTTTTGGGACGCGGTCTTCCCGGGAATTTTCAACGGCGACCTCGTGAACGAAGCGATGTCGGCCTATCTCCCGCCGCTTCACTACGGACTCACCTATCTCTTTACGAAGCTGACGTCTGACGCAGTGCTCGGTGGGCACTGGGTCATGTTCGTTCAGATGACGACGTGCGCTGTTTTCTTCGTCCTCGCGGTGCGTCGAATGGCGAGTACGCCGGCGGCGCTCATCGCTCTGTGTTGGTATCTCCTCTTGCCGCTCGTTTGGTCACGGATGGCCGCGGGTCTTCCGCGCGGATGGATGGGAGTGATCCTCGCAGCGTATCTGTATTTTCTTGTCTCCGGACGACATCGCGCGGTCCTTGCCACTTTGATCGTCGGTGTTTTCCTCAATCCGACGTCAGTTCTCGTCCCACTTGCGGCATACGGGATGTTCGTTCTGTGGACGGCGTATCGCGATCGGTTCCGAGGAGCGAGTCGGCGGGTTATCGCAGAGTTTTCAATTGCGTGTCTCTGTATCTTTGGTGTGGCGCTGTATGTCTCGCATCCGTCGGAGCGAATCGGAAAAATGATCTCCTTCGAGGAGGCGGAACAATCTCCCGCCTTTTCACGATTCGGAGGCCGCTTTGCCCTCATTCCATTCAAGCCTCCAGTGGCTGATCTGAATACTGCGGGCACTCTGATATTTCGGCGGCCGGGCTCCCCAATGCCGCTTCTTCTCCGCGATCATGCATTCTTTGTTGCTCTTGGTCTGTTCGGAGTCATGCTCGGCCTCGGCGCATTGCGGCGTCGAGTGGTCGTCCCGCCAGAGGTCATTTGTCTCGGACTTGGAACGCTCTTCATGTATTTCGCCGCTCGAGAACTGGCGTTCCATTTCTATATTCCGGATCGCCACTTGCGCTTCGGGTTGAACTTTTTCTGGATTATCGGGTTTAGTGTTGGCCTGTGGCGGCTCGGCCACCGCACAACGGACTACTCGACCACCACGTTGCGCTCGGCGTGGCTCAGCGGGCTACTCGTGCTGAGTATTGCCGTGGCATTCGTCTCCGGGCCACGTTTCAGGATGCGCTCTGATACTGGATTGTATTTGAAGCGCTCCACATTCGGCAGCTATTACGACTTCGTCCAAAATCTGGAGCCGAGGGAATCCGTTATCGCGGGACATCCAGGAGCGCTGAATGCGCTGCCGCTCTTCTCAAAACGGCGAATTTTTATGTCGTCCGAGGCTGCCCATCCCTTTTACGATCGGTATTACGAGGAGGTGAAGCGGCGACTTGAAATCGAACTGACCGCCGCCTATGCGCGCGATCCGAAAGAGCTGTTGTCTCTTCGCGCGGAGGGAATTCGATATTTCGTTTTCGATCGAGAAACTGTTCTTCGTCACAACGGGAAGCGCGCCAGTTACGTCCCACCGTTTCGCCGGATGGTGTTCAAGCTCGCTGGGCGCGCTCCGGAGTCGTATCTCGCGTATCAGCTCACAGAGCCCGCCGCAGAGGCACGATTCCCGTCTCTCTTGTTTCGGAATGAACGTTATTCGGTCGTCGACATCGACAAGATCGCTGAGATTGTCGGAGGCACGACTCCGTCAACGTCGGAGCCGTCCATACGGTGATGTGAGAGTCGTCTCAGGCGACGGAGTCGACGTTTCGGCCTCGACCTTGTTCGGCTTCGACGGCTTTGCGTGATTCCCGCTGCTCTTCGGGGGGAGGTTCACGGCGTTCTGCTTGGCGTGGTTTCTCCGCCTTTGCGCGCTCCGCTTGTACCTCTCCGGACCGCTGACTGACTGCTTCGACTGCCATAGTTGACTCCCTTACTTCTCGCCCCCCGAATCCTGAAAACCGACCTATTCGCGACAGGGCAAGACGCTCCTGAATTGAAGAATCGACCGATCTGGTCACAGCTTAATGATC
>JADYYL010000473.1 GCA_020853655.1 Deltaproteobacteria bacterium | reverse complement strand
GTGGACAAGTCCGCGCCGCGAAATGGCGCGGGTGATCAACCCCCGCTTCGGCGCGAGAAGAAGGCTGACAAAGAAGATGGCCCCGCAGACGAGAACGATGACCGATCCCGCAGGGATCTGCGGGAAGAGTGCGGACATCACCGACCCGAAGTAGCCACTCATCCCACCGAAAAGCCCACTCAGAAGCACCACGATCTCGAAGCGATCGGTCCAAAAGCGGGCGGCGACCGCTGGCGTGACCAAGAACGCCACCATCAGAATGAGACCGACGCTCTGGAGACCGATGACCGTCACGCCGACGATCAATGCCATCATGACGATGTCGAGTGCTCGAGCCGAGTAGCCTTGGGCCTGGGCGAATACATCATCGAAGCAGAGGATGCGAAACTCCTTCAACAACAAGAGTGACAGAATAATAGAGCACGACGCCGTTGCCAGGATGATCTGTGCGTCACGAATCCGCAGCGCAGCGGTCTGTCCGTAAATGAAGTGATTGAGACCGCCCGACGAACCAGTCTCCAATGACTGAATAACGCTGAGCAGAACAACACCAATCCCAAAGAACACACTGAGCACGGCGCCGATGCTCGCGTCTTCCGGCAATCGAGTATACTCGGTCAAGAACTGCACGGTGAGGACCCCGGCAATACCGCTCACTGTCGCGCCGAGAAGGAGAAGTCCGAAGGCCTTTCCATCACCCCCGAGCGCGACTCCAAGCAGAAAGGCGATGGCGACCCCAGGGAGCGCGCAGTGACTCAGCGCATCACCGATGAGCGCCCGCTTGCGGAGAACGGAGAACGCGCCGACTAAGCCAGCCGCAATTCCGAGAGTGGTTGTGCCGAGGATAACGACTGACGTGTTCGCACCGCTGCTCAGCGTCATGACGCTGACAATCTCGGCCCAAGAGGTGGCGGCTGCCTCGGTCATTCGCGGTCCGGGTCCTTCTGTCGAATCGCTTCTGTGACGCCCTCAAGCACAGGACTCCGGCCCCCGTAAGTAATCTTGACGTTCTCATCGGTGAAGACCGTTGCGACTGGCCCAGCGGCGATCAATCGCGTGTTGAGGAGCATGACGTCGTCGAAATAGGTCCGCACGGTGGACAGATCGTGATGCACGCAAATGACGGTGCGCCCATCGCGCTTCATCCCCTGCAGAATCGAAAAGATCGTACCCTCCGTGGCGGCATCGACTCCGGCGAGCGGCTCATCCATGAAATACAGCTCTGCTTCCTGCGCCAACGCTCGCGCGAGGAACACTCGCTGTTGCTGTCCACCGGAAAGCTGCCCAATCTGCGCATCCGCGTAAGCGGCCATCCCAACGGCGTCAAGGAAAGACAAGGCGCGCTCGCGGTGGGCTTTGGAGATCCCTCGGAGCCATCCAATCTTGCGATACCGCCCCATGCACGCAACATCGAGCGCGGATACCGGAAACTCCCAATCGACGGTCTCTCGTTGCGGCACGTATCCGATGCGAGGTCGCGCGGCGGAAAGCGTCGACCCCCAGAACCGAACGGCGCCCGCAGCATGCGGGACGAGGCCCAGACACGCTTTCATGAACGTCGACTTCCCCGCACCGTTTGGTCCCACAACAGCGATGAGCGCGCCTTGCGGCGCATCGTACTCGACATCCATCAGAACTAACTTGCGATGGTAAGCAACGGTCAGAGCGTGAACGGAGAGCGGGCTTGTGGTGCTGTGCTCAGCGAGTGTGTGCGGGTAAGTGGGTGAAGGCGACTGCATCGATGCTATCCGTTGTTGAGATCGATTCCTCTACGAGTCTGGCAGATTTTTCTCGGATGCCTCTGGCAACCGAGGTTCTCTCTTCGAGCAGATTCTCCTTCTATTTTTGATGGTCGTTCGTCAGGGCGAGTTTGCCTTGAAATCCTGCGGCAGGTGCCGACCCCCCAAGCGCGCGGGCAATCAAGGTCGCATTGTGATCGATCATCCCAATGTAGGTTCCTTCGTATGTCCCGCGCCGGCCCATTGCATCACTAAACAGCTCGCCACCGATGCGAACGTGGTGCCCACGAGCTCGGGCGCCCTCGATGAGCGCTTCGACACTCTTCTGCGGAACGGTGCTCTCGACGAAAACGGCTGGGATCTTGCGATCAACAAGCATGGCAACAATGCGCTCGACGTCTTTGACCCCCGCTTCCGACTCGGTGCTGATTCCCTGGATTCCGACGACCTCAAGGTGATAGCGGCGACCAAAGTAACTAAACGCATCGTGAGCGGTGACAAGAACTCGCGCGTTTTCTGGGATGGAGTTCATCGAGCTGGAGACATAGCGATCCAAATCCGCAAGCTTCCTTACGTAGTCGTCCGCCTGCGATCGGAACGTCGCCGCGTGAGCGGGAAAGCGTTCCATGGCGGCATCCCGAATCGTCTCTGCGACGACGGCCCAGAGCGTGGGGTCCATCCACACGTGAGGATCAAAATGTCCGGCGAACTCCGGGGGAGCCAGGAGCCGATCGCGAGGAATGCGCTCTGCGACGGCGATCACGCTGCGCCCAGCGGACCGAAGCCGATCGAGCGCGTCGGTCATCTTCCCCTCCAACAACAGTCCGTTTGCGAGCACGAGCTCCGCATTACTCAAAACGCCGATGTCGGTGCGCGTTGGCTTATAGAGATGCGGATCAATGCCGGAACCCAGCAGGGTAGTGACCTTCGCTCGATCCCCGACAACATTCTCCGCGACGTCCCCGATCATTCCGGTCGTCGCGACGAGAGCGTCGGCAGACGCTGAGGCGCGAAGACCAGGAAGCGAAATAAGCAGAAGAAAGAAGAGCACGTATCGAGGAGTCGTCATCTGCCGTCCGGAGTACTAAGAAGTTTCGCTATCGGGTGCTTGCATACGAATGTAGCCTCGGCTACATTTCTTTGTAAAGACTACATCATCCGCCCCTATGAAGCCAAGCAACCCTCGCACGAGACCTAAAAAATCAGCGGCCGTGCCAGCCAGCGGACCGGCTTGCTATCGGCGAACCCGCTCTGACCATGTCTCAGAGACTGCCGAGGACTACGTCGAAATGATCGCGGAACTCATTGAAACGGAGGGCGAGGCTCGTCCGACCGCGATTGCGACTAGATTCGGCGTGAGTCATGTGACGGCCGTCAAGGCCGTCGCGCGTCTTGCTAAGGCAGGATTAGTGGTGACCAAGCCCTATCGCTCGATTTTCCTGACAGAAGAAGGGAAGCAGCTCGCGGCAAAGTGCAGGGCGCGCCACCATACGGTGTATGAGTTTCTCGTCGCACTTGGGGTGTCGAAAAAAGCCGCCGAACTCGACGCTGAAGGCATCGAACACCATGTCAGCCAAGAAACGCTCGCCGTGTTTCGGCGATTTCTCTCAAACAGATGAACAACACCGCATCACAGCGATTTCGCGACGAACTGTTTCCCGCT
>JADYYL010000472.1 GCA_020853655.1 Deltaproteobacteria bacterium | reverse complement strand
TAAAGCGTGCGATTCCCGTGTCTTAGTCAGTCCCCCTCCGCGCTCTGTCGGTCTCCATTCGGTCGTTCCTCGCTAAACCTGCCAATCCGTTGAGTTTCGCCCGAAGTTTTTCCACCTGAAGGCCGATAATCTCAGAGTCGTTTGCCATACAGCGAGGATTTGGAATGACCGCAGACCGCACTGAGATCTTGTACTGGCCAAGCGACGACGGCGCGCGGTCGGAGCTTGTGAGCTCACTTGAGGCGGGCGGCTACAAGATCAAAACAGCGCGCCGTCTCGAAGAGCTCCTGGACAAATTCGATGAGCGGAGTGTCAAGACGCTGGTCGTGGATGCCTCCTCCAGTGACTACGAAACGAACACGAGAATCGTCGAACTCTCGAGCTCAGAGCGTTTGTTTCGGACCCCTCTCGTTTTCTTCGGCCGAGGCGTTGACGGAAGTTTCTCCACGCTTGGGAAGCAATTCGTCCGATTCATAAGCCTCGGCCCAGACTCGACGGTCAACGACGTCCTCTCGGAAATTGATCTCATCCTCGCCTCTTCGTCCTCGCGATCCGTTCCCGCGATCCGCGGCAAAGCAACAAGCGCGACAATCGATCGCTTGCAGCTGGTGCCGCAGCTCGACCCACGCCGGCTCGTATCGAGCTATGGCGGATCGCTCTTTGCCGCGGCAACACGGCCATCGTTTTTTGATGACTCGCTGCTCCTTCCGAAGACTGAGCAGCGCGCGAAGGCGCAAGAGGCCCTTGCTGAGATCACTCGGGACAATCGGATGCTCGGCACTCGCACACGTCGAGTGATCTACGTCTCCTCCGCGCTGGCGAGCGGCGTTGGGTTCACGCCCGAACAGGACTCAACTGTTCGTCTTGCGAGCGTGTTGCTCGGGCAGGCCCTTCGAAGCACTCCGGAGCTGGCAGAGGTCGACTTTCTGCACGATGAAATGGAGACGAAGGCGGAACTCGTTGCCGGCGCGATTGACAATGCGCGCGCCCGGGCGAAAGAAGCGTTTTCTGATGCCCGCTCCGAACGTGCGCTGAACTCCCTCAGCGAGATCCTTCGCCGCAGGGAGCTTTTCGATTCCGATGACGATATCCGGGTCGCGCAGTGCCTTCTCCTCGCAGAGATGGCGGAACGCGCCTGTTGGAAATCTGGAGAGTGGAGCGCGAACGGCGCTCATCGCATTATCCGCGAATTTCGCCATCAGAGTCGCTATGCAATCGACCCGCAAATCGTGAGTGCCATGGTCAGACTGCTGACGGAGGCCTCGTGCGCGCGCTACGGGTGGCGGGGCCCCTCGGAGAAGCGCAAGAAGCGCGCAAACGAAGAGATGAATCGAGTGCTCGTCGCCGAAGCGAAACGCGAAGCCGAAGAGCTCTTCCGCGACCAGGATCTGCAGCGCATCGAACTCCCTGATATGCGTGCTGGGATGCGCCTTGCTCGGCCATTGATGACACTCGAAGGACGCCTCGTGCTTCGAGCGAACGTCAGACTCGACGAAGCCATTATCTGGGGGGTGTGGCAGCTCAGCACCGTCGCGCCGCTGGAAAAATCGATCTCAATTGACCGCGGCCCCACAGAGCCACACTCGACCTAACTCCACCCGAACATCGCTATGCTGGCCCGGACGGCGGTCGACCGCTCTCACGCCTTATTGGACAAACCGGGGCGCTCCGCTCCGACAAAAAAGCTCAGCAACGAAACGAGGCTCGATTTAAGGCGCCTATTTCCGCCCGAATCGTAGAGGAAACCAGCATTGAGGGGCCCGCAAACCCTGGGTTTTGCGGGAGGCACTCAACAACTGCTCAACCCCTCGAAACGAGAAGCCGATTATCCATTCTGCAGGAACACGCGAAAACGCCCACTCCGCTTGGAAACTCAGATCCGCCAACCTATGCAGACAGAGCACAATCGCATCGAGTTCTCTCGTCCCGATTCCCGGGAGCGTGGCTCGACGATGCTCGAATTTGCTGCCCTTCTGCCGGTTGTCATGACCATACTCGTGAGCGTGATTGAAATCGGAAATGCTGTAAATCAGTACCTTCAGATTTCGAGAATCAGCTACGAAGGAGCGCGCTTTGGGGCGGCGATTGCGGGACTGGAAACCGGCACGTATCAACACAGTTCCACAGCTCAATCCGTTCGACTGCAGCGCACGCTTCAAACTCGTGTTTTAACGCTGCTCGACGACTACGGGTACGATACCTCGCAGGCGTTGCTGACGACGGCACGAGAAGATGTGCTCGGAGGAGGGACGTTCGATGCGGTCTCCGTTCGCGTGTCGATTCCGGTTCGCCCGATTCTTGTTCGGCAGTATTCGTCGATTCAGTTCAATATTAACTCTTCAGCGCCGTACCTCTTTGCGGATGACGAAATTTAAGCGCATGACACCACCACTCCGCACCCGCATTTCCGGCGAGCGCTTTCATGAGCGCGGCGCGACGTTCATCGAGTTCGCACTGATCTTGCCGTTGCTCGTCCTGATCATCTTCTTCTTGCTTGAGATCGGGCGGTACATGGCGTTGTACAGCACGCTTAATATCGGAGCGGACCAAGCGGTCGGCCTCGCGTCCAAAATCGAGGGCCTCGATGGGACCCCTGGAACGGCCGACTACGACGCAGCTTTCAACACGGTGCTCGCGAAAGCTCAAGAACCCGGGCTCGCCGGATTTCTGACTCCGAACCTTGGCCAGGGGAGCGCGACACTTCGTTCGATCAACTTGAGTGTTCCTGTTCCGACTGGCGGAGAGTCCGTCGCGCAAGCGATGATGGACGAACCGATCCGCCTGACGATGGAGGCTGAACTTCGGCCGGTCATTCCGCTCTTTCCAACATGGCCCATTCGCATTATCGCGGAGTCGTTTCGAGAACAGCGAAAGATCGCCTCGCTCCCGGTTCCCAC
>JADYYL010000471.1 GCA_020853655.1 Deltaproteobacteria bacterium | reverse complement strand
CGTGCGAGCGTTCAGTGAGATTGCCCCACTCTATATCGCCGACGGACATCATCGAAGCGCGAGCGCATCCATCGTCCGACGCGAACTCGCTCAGGTGAACGCCGCGCACACTGGCGATGAATCCTACAACGGTCTCCTGTCCGTAATCTTTCCGCACGACGAACTGCGGATCATGCCCTACAATAGAGTGATTCTCGAGTCGCCGTTGAGTGACGATGAGATTCTCTCGCGCCTGCGAAACAGCTTTTCCATCGAAAAGGCTCAGGACGGAGTGCCTGCCGCAAGCGGCGAGTTTCGACTCTTCGTCGGCGGCTCGTGGTTCTCAATGCGCGCCATCGCGGCGCCAAAGGCGCAGTCACGGGGAGACGCGCTCGACGTCAGCGTCCTGCAATCGCTGGCACTCGAGCCGGTCTTCGGCATACGAGATCCCCGAACCGATAAGAAGATCGATTTCGTTGGCGGCATCCGTGGCACGGCCGAGCTCGAAAAGCGGGTACGAGATGGGAGTGCCCGCTGTGCGTTCTCACTCTTCCCTGTTGGAATGGAAGACCTCTTTGGGATCGCCGACGGCGGTGAGATTATGCCGCCGAAGTCGACGTGGTTCGAGCCCAAACTCCGTTCGGGCGTCGTTGTTCACTCGTTCCTCAAGGACTTGAGGAACGACGCCGATTACGAAAGGTTCGCAACGACAGGGAATCCGACATGAATGCACATCGAGAACGCGCCTATAACTTCACCGCCGGACCGGCCTATTTCCCGGACGAAGTGATTCGCACTATTCAGAACGACCTCTACGACTTTCGCGGCACGGGTCTCGGCGTCATGGAGATCAGCCATCGTGCACCTCTGTTCGAGGAGCTGCTCGACGAAACGACTCGCAGACTCAGGGCGCTGCTCGCCATCCCCGCATCGCACGAGATTATTTGGGCGACCGGCGGTGGAACAGGACAGTTCTCTATGGTTCCCATGAACCTGAGCCTTCCCGGCCACGAAGGGAATTACTTCGTCGCGGGTGTTTGGGCTGAGAAGGCGTATCAAGAAGCGAAGCGATTCTCTCCTGCACACGTGGCCGCGACATCTGCGGAATCTCGGTTCGCGTCGATTCCCAAGAGCTTCTCACTGTCGGCGAAGCCCGCGTTTTTCCATTACACAAGCAACAACACGATTGTGGGCACGCAGCAGCGCGAAGAACCTAGCGTCGGTGAGATACCACTCGTCTGCGATGCATCTTCGGATATCCTCTCGAGACCAATCGACGTTGCTAAATATGGCGTGCTCTATGCTTGCGCACAGAAGAATCTTGGCCCCGCGGGCATTACCGCGGTGATCGTGCGCCGAGACCTCCTCGACCGCGCCCCAGCTGATCTTCCCATCCTGATGACGTACAAAGTCCTCGTCGAGAACAAATCGCTCTACAACACCATCCCCACGTTCCCGATTTACGGAGTCAACGAAGTTTTGAAATGGGTCGAGCGAAACGGAGGCACGGCCGAAATGGAGCGGCGCAGCATCGAGCGTTCCTCGCTGGTCTACGAATTCATTGACCGGCATTCGTTCTATCGCGGTCATGCGGAGAAATCGGACCGCTCAAGAATGAACCTTTCGTTCTTCTGCCCCACGCCCCAGCTCGACGCTCTGTTCATAAAAGAAGCGGAAGCCGCCAACCTGAAAGGCATCGCCGGGCACAAGCTGCTGGGTGGGATGCGCGCGAGCATGTACAACGCCTTCCCGCTCGAAGGAGCCAAAGCACTTGTCGAGTTCATGAAGGGGTTTTCGGAGCGCCACGCGCAATAACATGAGCACGCGCTTCTTTCTGTTTGATTTCGACGGCGTGCTCTTTCAGTCAGCTTACGAAACGGCGTTCAGCGCTTACAACGCTGTCACGGGCAAGACGATCACTGAAGCGGCGGACCTTCCCCCTCGCTTCGTCGAACTCTATCTGTCCCATCGGCCATGCATTCATCCGGCGAGCGATATCCTCGCCCTTGCCGAATGGGCACTTGAGAACGCTGAGGCGGCAGAGCCCACACCGATGGATCGCGCGAGACTCGTGGAACGTCTCGCTGTTCACCCGGTTCCTCGCGTCGAACGGCTGAATCGATTTTTTACTGCTCGAGAGCGGTTTCAGGCCGCGGACCTGAATGCTTGGCTCGCGCTTCACAGGCCGTTCCAGCCGCTCTGGGACGAGCTGTGCGCCGGGACGTTCCCGAACTTTGCGATCTTGACCAATAAGAATCGAGCGGCCGTGTTCCGGCTCTGTTCATCTCACGGCCTCTCTCTCGATCCTTCGATCGTTTATTCCGGAGATGGAGGAGTGTCGAAGGAACAGAACTTTGAACGCCTTCGTGCGGAGCATGGCGCGATGCGCTACATCTTCCTCGAAGATCAAGTGGAGAATCTCATCACCATCACGACGCATTTCCCCGGCGTGATCACGCCGATACTTGCCACTTGGGGATATCACGCGCCCGGAGACATGGAACTGGCCGCGAGGCACGACATTCGGAGCGTCGAACTCTCTCGAGTCGCGGATCTCCTCCAGGCGTAATGCGGGGTCAGTAATGTCGCGCAGCCATACGCCTGCTACTAAAGCAGGTCGAGTTCCTTTGGCATCGCACTCGTCAACACCTCGCACCCACCATCGACAACCAGAACGTCATCCTCGATCCGGATGCCGTGAAGATCGGCAAACTGCGCGAGTCGAGGGCGGCACAGCACGTCCTCAAACGGTGCCGCAAACGTTGGATCATTCAACAGTCGCGGGATGTAATAAAATCCGGGCTCGATGGTGACGGTCATGTTTGGTTCGAGATCTCGATCAAAGCGGAGAAAAGAGAGCCCGAACTGCGTGCTTCTCTCTCTCCCTGGCGCATACCAAGCCAGATCCCCAAACTCTCGCAGGTCATGAACGTCGAGTCCGAGCAGATGCCCGAGCCCGTGTGGAAAGAAGAGCGCATGAGCGCCTCGCTCAACAAGAGAATCTGGATCGCCGCGTAGAATACCCAGATCGACGAACCCAGCGGCGAATGAACGAGCGGCTTGGAGATGCAGATCTCGATAGCGCACACCGGGTCGCACCGACGCAATCGCCTCGCGCTGAACGCGGAGCACAAGCTCGTAGGCCTCGCGCTTCTCAGTCGAGATTCGGCCGACCGGGTAGGTTCGGGTCATGTCCCCTGCAAATCCACCGGGGGACTCTGCTCCGTAATCAATGAGGAGCAGATCTCCCTCGCGGCAGACCTCTTCACACATGCTCGGATGAAGGACTTCTCCGTTCGGCGTTACGATCGGCAAGTATGCCTCTGCGCAGCCGGCCCTCGTCACTTCCGACCTGAGAGCGGCGAGAACCTCCCAGGTGCGAACACCCGGCTCAATCATCCTTGCGGCCGCCTTGTGGGCATCGACCGTCACCGCCGTCGCGCAGCGAAGCTCCCGGATTGCCTCGGCGTCGTGATGCAGACGCAACTCGATCAACGTTTCCGCAAGTTCTCGGTTGAGACCGACAAGTCCGGGCGTAGAGCCGAGGACGGAGCGCTGGAATGCTGCGGTCACAGGGTTGACCGACGGCACAGTCCCCGGGGCTTTGTGACCTCCGGTCAATTCAGCAACTCGAGATGCGAGCGCTTGAACGGGATGGAGGCGCTCCACGCCGGTATCGGCCTTCGTTTGTTCCGCAGTGGGCCCGACGCCATTCCACACTTCGTCTTCGCGCGAAGTCTCTCGAAGAAAAAGCTCCGCACCTTCTGGCCCGATCAAACCCACGGTGCCTGGCGGAAGATGACCAAAGAGATAGAGAAAGTGACTATTACCTCGGAACGGGAAGTTTATTCCGTAAGCGGTTCTCGGGATCTCTGCGTGATTAAAGAACAGCAGCACCTCATTCGGGTGACGGCGAGCGACGAGAGAACGCCGCGAAACAAAATGTTCCGCCGAGGAATTCACTTCGTCGGCCCCTCAAGAAGATCTGTCACCGCATAGGCCTGCTTGACCGCGTCCAGTAATTTCGCGGGGCACTCCATCTCGGTTCCCCCAGCGGCTCGATACTTTTGGAATGCCTCTCGCTTTCCTTCACCCACGAACAGGGCAAAGGCCACGTCACTCTCGACGATGCGATCCCGTGAAGCAGTCATCCGATGCGGCGGTGGCTTCGGAGAATCGTCGAATGCGAGAAATTTCTGTCCACGCTCCGCCGTCTCCGATTTGTTCGGAAAAAGTGCTGCGACGTGAGCGTCCTCACCCACACCAAGGAACGATATGTGAAAGCGTCCACCGACCTTGTGCAGCTCGTTCTCGTAGCGCGCGAGTCCTCGGTCTGCGGTCGATGGTTCGAGGATGAACGGATGGAGTTGCTCACTCCGAATCAAGTTCAGCTCCATCAGTTTTCCGAAGAGATTCTCGTGGAGCAACTTAAAATTACTGTCGGGAGATTCCAATGGCACCATCCGCTCGTCGATCATGAAGAAGTCGAGCTTCTTCCACATCGGCTCCTCAAGTAGCCCTGCCTCTGCGCTGAGCGCGTGCAGCACTCCGACGATGCTCCGCCCCCCGGGCAGCGCGCAGACGATGCGCGCTTCCGTACTCGCTCGAACCGCAGAAGCGAACAATCGAGCAACGTCCGCAAATAGCTTCGCCTGGTCGGAATTGTGGATGATGGTCGTGTTACTCATGTCGCGACTCTCTGTTGAAAAGGGGGGTACGAGGGTTGCCATTCTCGGCATTTAGCACAAGACGCGCAGGCGAAATTACACTATTCTTCACAGGGCCCTTTTTACAAGAAACGTTTTCATTGCGAATCTCCATTCACCGCGACTCCACGTTCTCCTTGGCCCTGAATGACGGAGAGCGGAGACAGGGGAACCACCGTTGTGAGTGCGGCAGCTCGGAACCCTGGCCCACAGTCACTGCGCTGTGCCCGAAGAGGTGTTGAAATTATTTATGCGAAATATCCGGTCCCTCTTTTTCGGTTGTCTGACGATCTTCGCGCTGGGGATGCTGATCTATCAGACCTGGCTCTCCGCCCTTCTCTCTCCGGCCGCGCCCGTTCCGACGGAGCAGGGGCCGGACACTGCGGCTCACACAGACGTTCCTCCATCAGAGCCTGCACCGCTCGCCGCGGACAAAGCCGCGACGCCAGTGGACTCCATCCCCGGCGACCCACTCGTCTTGATGCAGAGCAAGCTCTTCGTCGGTGCCGATCTCTGGACGAAGAACCTATATAAAATGCGTGGCGATCAACCCACCGCCTCCGATACCCAGGCGATGACCATGTTCG
>JADYYL010000470.1 GCA_020853655.1 Deltaproteobacteria bacterium | reverse complement strand
GAGGCTCTGGCAGAAGAAGATCATGCACATGACGAAGGCGAGGAGGAGCACGAGGAAGATCTCGCGGAAGACGAGGCCTCTCCGTCGAACGGAAGACTAGCGAGTTCAGCCTCGCGGGCAAATGGCGCTTCTGCCGGCGCCTCCTACATCCTGCCAAGTGGATTCATCGGCGCTGCGGTGAGCACTTTCCGCACCCGCTACGGGGTTCCCGGTCACAGCCATGCGGAGCATGGTCACAGCGATGAGGAACATGCCCACGAAAGCGAAGATCTCCACGGCGAAGAGACTCTTTCCGGCGTCGACTCAGATGAGCTTGTTCTAGAGCACGACGATGAACCTATCTCGGAGGCGGATGGTGTTGCGATCGACCTCGAACAGGTGCGGCTCGATCTCCGCGGTGAAGTTCGAGATGTCTCGGGCTCCATTGAGAAGGTTCGCTTCCGAGGAGGAGTGTCGAACTACGATCATCGCGAGCTAGAGGGTGTGGAGATCGGAACCACATTTGAAAAGAACGCAGGCGAGGGGAGAGTCGAACTCGTTCAGCGAGAGATTGATGGATTGCGTGGCGTTGTTGGGATGCAGTTCGAAGGATTTGATTTTCAAGCTCGCGGCGAAGAAGCGTTTATCCCGGCGCACCGTTCATACTCGCCAGCGATGTTTGCGTTCGAGCAGCTTAAGCTGGATCCGCATTGGACCGTGCAGGCCGGGGGCCGCGCGGAATACGTTCGGCTCGACCCGGATGGATTCGCGGTGCAGGAATTTGCCCCATTCGCCGCGTCCTCTGGGGTCGTCTACGATTTTGGGGGAGTTGCTGCCCACACGCTTGGCCTTTCCCTTTCATATGCTGAGCGCGCGCCGACGGCGACTGAACTCTTCGCCGACGGCGTCCATACCGCGCGTCAGATATTCGAACGAGGACGCGGCGATCTCGAGGCGGAGAGTTCCTGGGGCGCGGACCTGACGTTCAAGCGAAACGTCGGACTCGTCACAGGTGCGGTCAATCTGTTCTATCAGCAGTATGCCGACTACATAAACCTTTCGGGCACCGAAGAGGAAACCGACGGTGTTCGGGTGTTTGAGTATGATGACGTGCAAGCTCGCTTTTGGGGGAGTGAAGTCGAAGCGGTGCTTCATCTCCATCAGCTCCTCAACACCTACGAACACGACCTCGATCTCGCTGGTCAGGTGGATTTCGTCGAGGCACGAAACATCACCGACGATCAGGACCTGCCCCGTATTCCGCCTCTCCGGTCGCGGGTGCGTCTCACGCACCAGTGGATGCGAGCCGTGACGTCGCAACTGGAAGCGGTGTTTGTCGAACCTCAAGATGATGTCGCGGCGTTCGAGCTGCCAACGGATGCGTATCAACTTCTTAACGCGTCGGTTGGTTATACGCTTGGCGTCGAGACCCAGCAGACAATCACGATTTATGCGCAGGGGTATAATTTGACGGACGAGGAGGCTCGAGTGCACACGTCGTTCTTGAAAGACATCGCGCCACTCTCTGGCCGGTCCTTCATCGTCGGCGTGAGAGCGACGTTCTAGGGAAGCGGCATTCCTATCCGAGATTCCCGAGCCGTTCCCCGCGTCTCTCGATTACTGCAGCCTTACTGCGCGCAAGTGTGATGGAGCTGCGGGCGCGATCGCATCGGTCCTGTTCGAGCCCTGCATGGGATGCGGGTAGCCAAGGAGAGCATCGACCGGCCTGGCGGAACAGCTGAAGTTCATGAAAGCTCTTCCTACGACGAAATGCGGATCTCCATCGGAAACGATGGAGGTATCGCTCGTGCAGGCGCCGCCGGTTGAGCAGCCGAATGAACGATGGTTGCTCCAACCGTAGAGCGGCTCAGATGGCGGATTTGGAAACGGGCCCGGACCCTGACCGATCTCATCGAGGCACGACCGGCCTGATTGTCGCTGTGTGTTTCCATCCTATGCGGCCGCTGAGCACTCGACCTTTCTCCTCTTCGTGTTTAAGCGAGTTTCAGGCTCTGACTCTCTGCTGAGAATGAACACGTCGCTGCTCCTGCAGAAACGCCCGATAAGGTTCTTGCTCGATGCGACGCCTCTGCGCGATCCGCGTACAAGAACGAGTCATTGTTTCGCACTGAATGCTCAGAGTTGTGGAGGGAATCAATCTCTCGTGGCAATTCTTTGCGCGACGAATCACGCCCTTAGGTGTTTGAGCTTCGTGCTCTCATGGGTATGATGGTGACGCGGTACGTTGCGCACAGCCGCAACAACGAAACAAAAAACTGATATTCCGTTCGGGCGACGGCTTCAAGCCGTGCAGACGCCATTCGTCTGTGTGAAGACCGTTCGATTCGGAGCCGTTGAGAGGGGTGGCATGAACGTTTTCTCGCTCGGAGTATTTCGGGCCAGTGTTGTGGTGTTTTCGGGTTTCCTCGCGTTTCCTCAGTGTGGAGTGGCGGAGGAGAATAAGGAAGAGAAGCTTGTCATCTGTGCGGACGGAAAGGGGAGCCTATCCGTTAAGCCGAAGTGCAAGAAGCGAGAAACAAGGATGTCGCTCCGACTCCTCAGCGTCGCCGTCAACGGCGGCAAAAGTGTCGCAGTCTCGACACATTCCAGCGCTGATGGTTTCGAGCCTGCGACGAGAGATTTCACAGCTGCGGCGACGACACCGTCGGTCCAAAGTGCGATAGATTTTCCTGGCGACGTTGGAGACCCCGCCATTGCACGGTTTGGAACCGGACAAGGAACCGCGTTTGAGAGCCTCGTCGAAATGCGGACACAACAAACGCTCACTGGTTTTTCAGGCCAAGATGTCGGACGCGGCGCTATTCGATTGAACGACACGGTCGATGGCGATGCGATGGAACTGGGTTTCTATCGCTACGGTGCAGGACTGTTCCACCCAGGGCTCTTCGAGTTTTGGACGGGTGGCGTTTCCATACGACAACTTCGTGGCGATAGCCCCTCCTATCTTGGGGTTCGCGATAAGGATGACGTGAAGCAGATTCGTCTCGGCCACAATGCGACAGACGGAACGATCTCGACCGACGATCAACCGACCAATAGCGACTCCGCCGGAGGAGTTTCGATCCGTCCGAATGCGCGTGAGTCGTGGAAGTTCGAGCAGACCACGGGAAATCTGATCTCCAATCCGGCTTTCGGTGGAAACCTTGTTTTCTCGCG
>JADYYL010000469.1 GCA_020853655.1 Deltaproteobacteria bacterium | reverse complement strand
CTGCAATTGTCGGAACGTATCAGTGGAAACTTGAGATTTGGGCACGAGATTCTCGTAGAGGGCCGCAGCAGATCCTCGAGCGATTCCGGTGAGATGCGGTGCACTTCTCGAGTTCCGCACGACACCTGTGAGCGCCGTAGAATCCATGGCGGATTATGGACAGATTGCCCACATGAGTTGGAACCAGGAACGAAACGTATCGGCGACAGCGCGATCGACGATCACGACGAGTCGAATCTCATCGCCAAGCGCTCCGAGTTTCATATCGGGAATGAGAGTGACTTGATCGTCGAAGATGTCGATGGCGCTGTTTGTCGAGAATCCCTTCGGAAGGAACTTGTAGTCGGTGCCGACGTGAGGCAGCACCTGGGGAAACTGTTCCTGTACTTCATGGTCGAACAGATGGAAGAAGCGCATGTTGCGCTTCTTCGCCTCAGCGTCAAAATACGGAAAGAAGTGTTGTACTCGCTGGTCCAGCCAACCTCCCTTCGCCGCGATGAAGTGGGCCTCCGTCGAGTTGCGCAGCATGTCGCGCATGTAGTTCTTCCACCCCTCCGCTCCACGATAGATGCACACCTGTTGCCGTTCGCTCCCACCGCGGTACAGAGCCTCAAGCGCTGGCATCATTCGCGACAGCCCGAGGCGCCGCTGCTCCAGTATGTCGCTTAGTGTCTCGGGAGGGGCTGCTTGGTAGACGCGTTCCTTCTTTGAAAGGGACTCGTAGACGAGTCCTTCCTCGACAAGTCGCCGTAAGGAATCGTAGACGTTCCGTCGATGGACACCCGACTTCATCGCGATTCGGCCGACGCCACACTCTCCTTCGCTGAGAAGAGTGACATAGATTCGCGCCTCGTTCCGTGTCAGCCCAAGCTCCTCTAACGCCTGCTCATGCATAGTGCCGGGCCTCTGCTGTCGGCGGAAGGTGCTCCCAGAGGAAGCGAAACCAGGTCCGAAACGCCTCTGCCAGATGTGCGTTCTCGATCACGGTGAATGAGAGATCTTCGTTTGAAGCTTCCTCCGCTCTGGACGATACGATACAGACCCGCGGGCCGAAGATATCGACTGAGCATGGAAGAGCAATGTCATCAGGTAACAGTCGAAAGTCTGTTCCCACGTGCTCGAAGATCGGATGAGTCCTCTCGCGGAGCGAACTGTCGAAGAGATGAAGGTGACGTAAACGTTTGCGCTGAATCTCCCGAATAAAGCGCGGGAAGAAATGCTGCGCTCGTTTGTCGAGCCAGATGCCACGCGATCCGACCGAATAAAAATCTGCTCCGATGCGGAGGATGTCGTGCATGTACATCCGCCAGCCATCGAGCCCACGGTAGAGCAAGACCTCCTGCTCGGGTGTCGGCGCGTTCTGAAGAGCAGAGAGATCGGGAAGGATCCGTGCGAGGAGCGCCTGCTTCTCCTGCACCAGCTCCGAGAGCTTGTTCGGGTCGACGGCCTGATAGCGGTTCTCACGGCTCTGTAGAATCTCGAAGACGAGGCCCTTCTCCGTGAGGCGCGTGAGCGAATCGTAAATGTTCCGGCGGTGGATCCCCGTATATTCGCTGATCTGCGCGGTCGAGCACTCGCTCTTCTCGAGCAGCAGCTCGTAGATTTTCGCCTCGTTCGGAGCGAGCCCAAGTCGCTGTAAAACCTTAGTATATGAGGCCATCATCCCTTTTTTGGCGCTTGACGCCACCACGTGGTGCTCTTTGCCACTCGTCAATTAGACCACAAATTACGCACCTGAACAAGCGGGATTTCCTTCGCGAGGTGTCGAGCTATGAGTCCAACGGTCCTTTCATCAAACGCAGCGCTTCTCTCCATCCTCGTCTTTGGCGTTGCGATGAACGTCATTGTGATTTGGAGGAAGCGCTCCGAGCAACATCGCGATGGATTTCTCGTCGCCGATCGGAATGTCTCAACGTTTCGTGGTGCGTTGAGTATCGCCGTTAGTTGGATCTGGGCGCCGGCAATCTTTGTTTGCTCGATGCAATCGTTCACGCTTGGCGTGCCGGGGATCTTCTGGTTCACCGCGCCAAATGTCCTCTGCTTCTTTCTCTTCGCCGCAGTCGCTGTTCGAGTGCGACGGGCAATGCCCGCGGGCTACACGTTCCTCGAGTATCTCGATCAACGATTCGGGAGTCACCGCGGCGTTCACCTGGTGTACCTCTCGGTGTTCTTTGGGTATCAGCTCGCCGCAGCGACAATCAATCCGCTCGCTGCGGGATACTTCCTCCATGCACTCAGCGGAATCGATGCACGCCTTACGGTGACACTGACGACGCTCGCAGCGCTGAGCTACAGCCTCTTCGGCGGCCTGAAAGCATCAATTGCAACCGACGTGATTCAGATGGGTCTCGTCCTGCTCCTCGGCGCGATTCTTGTGCCTCTTGTTTTCGTTTCCGTAGATGACGCCACGATTCTCTGGAGTGGGCTTGGTGGATCCTCAGGTGAGTATCGAAGTCTGTGGAACTCCCATGTCGCATTGACAATGGGCATTCCGATGACGATCTCGCTTCTGGCGGGGCCGCTCAGCGATCAGATGTTCTTCCAGCGCGTCTTTGCTGTTCGAAAGGAGAATGTCGCGAAAACCTTCGTGCTCGGTGGGCTGCTCTTTGCGCTCGTGCCTGTCACACTCTCGCTCCTGGGCTTCATCGGAGCGGGACTTGTGCAACGGGGACTCATCACGGTCGCCAACCCGGAAATGGTCGGGCCGATGGTCATCGCATACACGCTGCCGCACTTCGCTCTCTATGCCTTCTGCTTCATGGCACTTGCTGGACTCTGCTCCACGATGGATTCCGCCTACTGCGCGGCGAGCTCGCTCGGCGCAGTCGATCTCTATCGGCGGTATCTCAATCCTCTGGCGTCGGACGCACAGATGCTCCGCGCTTCGCGGATTGTCATGTTGGTGATCGCCCTTGGCGGCTGGGCGCTGGCGATGCTTCAGCCGAAGCTGTTCTGGATCTTCTTTATTCAGGGGACGCTCGTTGCCGCAGCTCTCGTTCCCACCCTCCTCGCGATCTATTGGAAGAGAACCACAGCCAAAGGAGCGGCCTTTGGCGTTGTCAGTTCCGTCGTCCTGAGCCTCCCGCTCTCGATCTACGCCAACATTGTTGAAGACGCGATGCTCAACGTCATCGCAGCTCTTGCCAGCGTGGCAGTCGGCTCGCTCGTTTGTGTCGTTCTGTCAGCGAGGCCGTTCGGTTCGCGTGAGATCGAGGAGCGTGGTGCGAACCATGAGATTGGCTCAGATGGAGAGCCTCTCAGAATGCGTCGCGTCGCTGG
>JADYYL010000468.1 GCA_020853655.1 Deltaproteobacteria bacterium | reverse complement strand
GCGGTCAACGTCCGGCGACACACACCTCGGCGGAGACGATTTTGACAAAACGCTGCTTGAGTGGGTTCTTGAGAACACGGACGAGGCGCTCCGAGCGGCGATTCGCACCAGCCCGCAAGCGCTGCAGCGTTTGAACGAAGCGATCGAGCGGGCGAAGCGCGATCTCTCGGAGCGGAACGAGGTCGAGATCTCTCTCCCGTTTCTCTCCGTCATCGACGGAGACTCGCGACACTTCGAGATGACGCTGGGACGGCACCAGCTCGAAGAGGTGCTCGAGCCGATGTTTCAACGGTGTATCTCACCGCTTCAGAAGGCATTGGAGATGGCAGCACTTCCACCCGCAGAAGCGAATGAGGTGCTCCTTGTTGGCGGATCGACTCGAATTCCGCGTGTGCGAGCGCTCGTACAAGAGACCTTTACGAAGAAGGAGCCGAACCGAAGTGTGAGCGCCGACGAAGTGGTCGCGCTCGGAGCCGCGGTCCAGGGGGCCATTCTGAACGGCACGATTGAGGATCTCGTTTTGCTCGACGTGACTCCCTTTCCCCTTGGAATCGAGACCAAAGGCGGGGTCATGACGGTCATCGTGGAGAAAAACACGACCATCCCTGCGCGACAATCACAGTTCTTCTCGACGGGCGACCACTTTCAACGTGCGGCGGATGTCGTGATCCTTCAGGGCGAGGAGCGCGTCGCGCAGAAGAACCAGGAACTAGGACGCTTCACACTCGAAGGAATTCGGAAGTTGGTGAGGGGGGACGCCCAGATCGAAGTCGTATTCGATATCGACGAGAATGGCATCCTCACCGTCGTCGCTCTCGACCATGATTCTAAGCGCGAGGAGCGGCTCGTGATCGAAGGAGTGACGTCGCTGTCCTCCGCGGACAAGAAGAAGATGGCGACGTCAATTCGGAAGGGTCGAAAGTAATCTCGACACGTCGAGCACTCGGGTATTCGTATGTCGGCTATTCAGTTACCTCCCGCCCTTCGAGAAGAGATGCTTGATCGGTTTCTGCGTTACGTTCAGATCCCCACGGAACCCGACCCGACGACCACCACGACACCGAGTTCTTCAGATCAATGGACCTTGCTCCGAATGCTTCAAGAAGAGCTCACCGAGCTGGGCGTCGATGTGACGCTCACGGAGCACGGCTACGTCATTGCGACGATACCTTCGAATGTGCCGCATCCAGTGCCACGAATAGCATTTCTTGCTCACGTCGATACCGCCCTTGATTTCACGGGGAAAGGGGTAAAGCCCATCGTTCATGAGCGCTACGACGGCGCCGCTTTCCGTTACCCCCATGCGGCCAATCGCGTCTTGGCCGTTGATGAGTTTCCAGCGCTTCAACACGCGATCGGGCAGACCATTGTGACGACGAGCGGAGACACGTTGCTCGGCGCGGACGACAAAGCCGGAGTTGCGATTGTCATGACCTTTGTCGAGTACGTGCTTGCACACCCTGAGTTACCTCACGGTGAATTGCGAGTATGTTTCAATCCCGATGAGGAGATTGGGCGTGGCTTCGATGGACTCGAGACCAGTCGTTTGGCTGCCGACGTCGCGTATACAGTTGATGGCGACGCTCTCGGGAGCTTGAATTATGAGACGTTCTCGGCCGACAAGGCGCGAGTCACAATCACCGGGGTGTCCATTCATCCGGGCTGGGCATTTGGCAAGCTGGTCAATGCCATCGGTCTCGCTGAACAGCTGCTTCACATTATTCGAACGAAATGTCCCGCACCCGAACAGTCGCAGGGACGTTGTGGGTATGTTCATCCCGTTCGTATCGATGGGAGCGCGGGGAAAGTCGTCATCGATTTCATTCTCCGTGATTTCGACGACATCGGCCTCGCGAGTTACGGGACCGTGCTTCGGCAGGCGTGCGATGCCCTCAAAGAGCAGGAGCCGCGTGCGGAGATCGAGTGCGTTGTGGAGGAGCAATACCGTAACATGCGCGATTACCTTGCGAAGGACTTCCGGCCGGTCGAGGTGGCCCGCGAAGCCATGGCTCGTATCGGAGTGTCTCCGATCGAGAGCCCGATTCGAGGTGGGACCGACGGCTCGCATCTCACTGCTCGCGGACTACCGACGCCGAATCTCTTCACCGGTGGACAGAACGCACACGGACCTTATGAGTGGGTCAGCGTCGATGAGATGGAGAAGTCGGTGCTTGTGTGTGCGCAAATAGTTCAGATCTACGCCGGGCAGGTCGTCCCAGGTACGAAACGATAACCTCAGGTCGTTTGCGCCCCGGCCGTCGAGTATGGCATTTTCCTCGTTGACCGTGCCGCGTGACGTCTTGCGCTCTCACGTATTGTGAATCACTCAACGTCGCCGAACGGCTGACGACGCGGCTTATTCCCTCTCCTCTCCACAGAGAGTCCCGACGAAGTCTATGGCGCACGACGTATTTCTCAGCCACTCCTCAAAGGACAAGACCGTCGCAGACGCGGTGTGTGCCCGGCTTGAGGAATCTGAGCTTCGCTGCTGGATTGCTCCGCGCGACATTCGACCGGGCGCTGAATGGAGCGAGTCGATCGTCAAGGCCATCGAGCGAAGCAAGGTCATGGTGCTGATCTTCTCTGATCACGCTAACCAGAGTACGCAGATCATTCGCGAAGTCGAGCGCGCCGTGAATAAGCGTATCGCGATAGTGCCGTTCCGTATCGAAGATGTCATGCCATCAAAGTCACTTGAGTACTTCATCAGTACTCCGCACTGGCTCGATGCGATGTCACCGCCGCTCGAGAAACATATCGACTATTTGATCTCGACGGTTCGCGCGATCCTCGATCCGACGAAGAGTCTGCCTCAGTCTCAGCAACTCGTTGCTCCGACTCCTGTCCCGCGTCCACGCCAGACATTCTCGGTCCCGCTCCCACACTGGGCTCGTGATCGGCGCGTGATCGGAATGATCATCATGTGTGCGCTGGTCGTCTTTTATCTCCTCTTTCGAACTCCGGCGCCGGTCGAGTCCATCTTCGTTGGTACCTGGAACACCCGGATGCCTCTTTCCGGCGCTCAGGTCACACAGTCGAACCAGCCCGATGGCACATTCGTGCAGTCGATTTCATTGCACGAGAACGGCACGCTTTTCTCGAAGAACACGCAGTATTTCATGAGAACAGAGTCGGGCGCGGAACGCATGATCTCCTGGAAAGCCCAGAACGCTCAAACCGCGGAGATTACGTCTCTCGTCCCGAATGAGCTGTGGAGTCAGATCGCGTTTGCAAGCGCCCCCGGCTCAAACGTCATGCAGGAGATCTCCGCACATGCTGGGAAAACGGTGTGGAAGCTCGTTCGAACCGAATCTGACGGGACACAGGTCTGGAGTTACGACCCGACGTTCGACGGGAAGCAGTGGCGTATGAGTTTCGAGGTCGGTCGAGACGGAACGTATCGTTTTGCCGCCGAGCTCACGCTGTACGGAAAGATCCGCGCGCGAGATCAAAAGTATGCGTCGATGACGGACGGCGGTGTCACCTACACCGGTGACTACGATGTCATCGATGATGACACGATTAGCGTGGTGACGCCGACGGGTCCCATCGTTTGGAAACGCACGGAGCAGGATGGAGGGATGCATGCCAGTCGGACGCAGCGGAGAGGCCGGAACTAAGCCGGCAACGTCGACGGGAAGAAGTCTCGCTTTTCAGGATCGGCGCCTCCGCTTTGACGGACGCGTTCCTATTGTCATCGGCGTGACCGGCCATCGCGATATGGCGCCCAGCGCCCTGCCGCAGACAGCTCAGCTGATCCGATCCGTCCTCCTCGATTACCGACGTCGGTATCCTGAGACCCCGATTCTCTTGGTCAGCGCTTTGGCAGAGGGAGCCGATCGTCTCGTCGCGCAGATCGCACTGGACCCAGAACTCGGTGGGCAGGTTCTCGTGCCACTGCCCATGCCGATCAACGAGTATCTCGACAGTTTTCAGTCGGAGGCAAGCCGTGATGAGTTCGTGTCACTGTGTCGCCTGGATGGCGTCGTAACATTTGCGATTCCGGATCCTGCGCCAACGCCCGATGATGCATTCATGAACCTGGCAAAATTTCTCTCGCGAAATTGTGACGTCGTGATCGCGTTGTGGGACGGCGGAGAAAGTCGGGGGAAGGGCGGAACCCGTGATGTCGTTTCATTTGTGCTCGGACAATCAAACGACGAACCAGTTGCGCCAGGCTCGCAGCTCGATCCTCTGATTGTGAGTCCGGTCTACCATGTCATCACCCCGCGACAAGACGCCGATGCGGGTGAAGTGCAGGGGAGATGGCTGTTCCCGGAGATGTCTGAGTATCACACCGACGAGGAGGCGATGGCCTATTTCCATCGTCTCCTTGAGCCGCTCAATGCGTTCAATTCGGAAAGTCGGGTCGCCGATACACCACCATCTCCAAGCGACGTCCTCGGCGATCTCTTTCAGCGCGCGGACCGCCTCGCGGTCGCGTATCGCGGTCGCACCTTTCGAATATTCACCCTCCTCTCGCTGTTCGTTGCGTTAGCCGCATTCGCGGTGGATGCCGGGGAGCATGTTTTCGTCGCCCTCCGCGGCGAGGGGGCGAAGTATCTTGGGCTGCTCTTGTATCCCTCGTTGATGGCGCTTGCCTTTCTGATCTATCAGCGCTGCAAGCGTCTCCATCTTCAAGATCGTTTCCAGGATTACCGAGCTCTCGCGGAGGGACTCCGCGTGCAGCGATTCTGGCAGATGGCTGGGATCGAATATCCGGTATCGAAGTACTATATTGGCAAGCAGAGAACGGAACTCTTCTGGATTCGGCGAGCGTGCCAGACCGCGCGCCTCATGGCAGGCCGCTCTCCCCGACCGCTCTCCCGTGAGTCGCTGATCTCCGTACTGGAAGGGTGGGCACGTGAGCAACTTCGCTATTTTAAGCTTCGCGCGAAGAGTGAGCATCGCCGGTACCACCGGCTCCACACGGCTTCCCTTGCGTTGTTCTGGAGTGGGCTCGCTGTTGCGGCGTTTGTCGGAGTAGTCGGAAGTGAGCCAGTGCACGGTCGACTGAGCCACATCGAATGGATCGGCACACTGCTTGACGATCACTCTCTCGGACACCACATCGCCATTCTGTATGTCATCATGAGCGCGGTTCTTGCAGCGCTCTTTCACAACTACGGTGAGAAAACGGCAGCGCGGGAGCATTCCCGACAGTATGAGCGGATGGAGCGACTTTTCGAACAGGGGTGCACGGATATTGAGAAGCGAATTGCGGTCGGTCAGCTCGCCGAGGCGCAGGGCGAAATTTTCCGCCTCGGGCAGGAAGCGCTGGCGGAGAACGGTGATTGGCTGATTACGCATCGGGAGCGGCCTCTCGAGGTCCCGCACCACTAGCAGGTTCGTTCCGCCCTTCGCTGGCGGATTGTGACGGGCCGGGAGGGATGCTCTCTGCGCGATCCCTGGAATTGTGGGGAGGAGCGATCCCCGGATCGAGTTCTCGGCATCCTAAAGGACAGTCGCTTCGCTCAATGTGCGCGGAGCCCGGATTCCTCCGTATCTCAAGATCTCACGCATCGGTGCCGAAATCTTTATGATGAATCTCCGCTTCGCTCTACTCGCGCTTGTGCTGTCGATTCTGCCGATCGCCTCGTCGTCGGCGCAATCGAACTCCATCAACGTGCTTCCGCGCCGATCGGTCGATATGGCACGATTCGGATTGAACGCTTTCGTCAACGATCCACGATACGGAACAGTTCGCTCGCAGCTCCGAACGGCATGCGGCACTCTTGGTGTTCGCCATCTCCGCGTGTTGTTTCAGTGGAACGATCAGGTGCAGCCAACGCCGAGTGCTCCGATAGACTTTTCCTTTTATGACGACATCGCTCGAAACATTCCTCGTGGATGTACTGCGCTGGTCGTCGTCGCGGGACTTCCGTCGTGGATGTCGAACGAGTCGAACTGGATCGGCGGCAGCGCTCGATCGACGTTTGTGGAGAAGTGGTGGCGAAAGGTGCTTGAGCGCTACGGCGCGAATCGTCGCTTGAGCGCCTGGCAGTTATGGAACGAGCCAAACGACGAGAATAATCCGCACAATACGGTACTCGGGGTTCTCAGTCCGGCCGCGTATGTCGAACTCGGTGCTCTTGCGGACAACGTTCGCGATGAGGTCGCACCGACTCGGTCACTCGTCATGGCGGCGACGACCGCGATCAACCAGAACTTCCCGGCCGCCTACAATTACAATCGCGACCTCCTGGAACTCGGTGCAACGGCATTCTTCGATGTTTGGGCGGTGCACTACTACGGGGTTCAGCTCGAGCGCTTGCTCCTGGGTGGGATCGACCAGTTTCTGCAAACGGTCGGAATCCCGATCTGGATGACGGAAAGTGGAGAGAAGGGCGCGAGTCGACAACTGAACTATGTCCGACGATTGTGGCCATTCTTGCGGCAGCGGGTGCCCGGCATCGCGCGGATGTACTACTACTCGTTTACAGAGGACACCTCTGAGACGAACAGCTACGCAATACTCAATAAGAATCTTCGTCGCAGCGAGTCGGACCTCTACCGACACCTCGTCTCGCTCAAGGGGAAATGATCGCCGCTGTGGAAGGCGCTCGTGCTGCGACAACTCAGTAATGGGCGTTTTTTATGGATTTCCCGCGAAGCGGGAATCTGTGAGAAACGCCCATTACTGAGTTCAAAGCAGCCAACAGATAAGAACGAGTGCTCTGACAAGTTAACCTATTATTACTTACTAGTCAGAGCACTAGCCGAATCGATAGCTCAGACCAGCGCGCACTCGGAAGTCCGGTACGACGAGGGCATCACCATCTTCGTCGGTGACGCGAAAGTCTACGCCCAACTCTCCGCTGAGCGGTCCGACCGTAAAGATGACTTCGGGCCCGAGATAGGTCTCCGTGATCGCCGATCCGTCGACGAGAGCGCCGTTGTGTTGATCGCGGCCTTTTGCCTCGCCGCCCAAGACCGCGCGTAACGCCACGGTGTAATCATCGTGGAGAAGGACGTATGCGCCGGGACCTGCGGACCAGACCAGGTCGTCGGCGAACTCGTAATCAAAGTCCCCCTGGGTTCGGATCGTGTACTGGACATTCGCGAGTACGAATGCGCGGTTCAGTCGGGTGAGAGCAAACATCCCAAGAGGAAAGTCGAAAGACCCGCTGCCGAGCGAGAGGGCGCGGCCGGATGAGCCCCCTCCGACGGGGTGATGTCTTGCGATCGTCGGTTGAGGCTCCGCTTCTTCAAGCGATCCCGAATCTCCCGTGGGAAACTTCACGCCACCGAACACCCCAACGATCCAGGCTTCGTCGACCGATTTTTTGGAGATCGGAGTATAGCTCGCCGCAAGCGTCGCATCGCCAATCCCGGTTTCGGATTCGGAACTCGCGCGGTAGGTGGTGTATTCGTCAAATCGCCGGGCGATGATCGGCAAGGACAGTTGAACGCCGGCACTATCGGCCAAGTCGTAGCCAAGCGAGAGCATCGTCGTGCTGTACTCCCGCGCGGCCTCTCCGTCCTGAATGGATTCGTTCTCTCTGGCGGAAACGCGATCGAAGTTCGTGTACTGCTCGTTGACCGAGAGCGTGAAATTTCCCTCCGTATGGCCGCTGATCCTCGTCGCTGAATAGAGCGCGCACGGATCGCACGCCCAAGCGACGGAAGTAGCGAAAAGACACGGAAGCGCTGCGGCAAGAATTCTCATTCGTGGATGTGAACCTCTCCATCTTCGTGGACGTGCACTTCCGCGCCGTCACTCTCTGCAGCGACCGTCCCGTCAGAATCCACCTCAGCTTCCGCTCCTTCGGTATGGACGTGAACCTCGCCATCCTCGTGGATATGTACTTCCGCGCCGTCGGCCGTCATGCTCTCGGCGGTGACGATCCCAGCGCTGTGCACGAACGCGATCGACACCTCACGCGAGTCGGTTGGCACGTCGACGACCGACGTTGTCGCGATACCGTGTCCGTTCACAGAGAACTCGACGAGCCCTCCCTTGAATACAGGTGAGGCAACAAATCCCCACTGCCCTTCGCTGTCAGTGGTCGAGCACTCGCCGAGCGCGCAGATCGAGACTTCGTCGATGTGCTCGCCCGCGTCGTGCTTCAACATCAGCGAATGTCCCGCGGCAGTTGCTCCCTGGCTGAGGGTTCCGGTGATGAGCATCCCATCATCTGAATCCGACGAAGAACCGCCGCCACAAGCAGCGAGCGATGAAAGCAGAAGGAGAGACAACGGACGGTAGATCGATTTCATAGGCCCCATTCATTCCGTGAAATGCTGAGTTGACGAGTGATGCATTAGCACCGGCCGGCGCGCGCATTCAACGCAACGAAATGTTGCACGAGATCGAGGAGAACTTCGATGAAGTATCAGAGCGTTCTTTAAACGCCTTGGAGGGCGTTTGCTGCTCCCTCGTTAGCGGGAGCGGAGCTTTCTCTGGAGCGCCTGTCGGTGAATCCCGAGGCTCTTGGCGGCGCGAGTGATATTTCCCTCACAATCACGCAGAACGCG